>CAMOCU010000026.1 GCA_946610835.1 uncultured Clostridia bacterium
TCTTGGGGAATGAGATACCATACAGCCGCTGCATCTGCTCACGATCCACAGTCAGGGCGAAGAGATTTTCTGGCGGTACGGGCGTGAGGATCCTCCCCGGGCGAAAACGCTGCTGACGATTCTGGCGCATGCGAGCGGATACAAGCCCGTGCGTGCCGCAGGGCTGTATGCGCACGGCGGATGCAAGGATTGGTTCATTCAGGAATTCTGCCGTCCGGGCTTTACGATTGAGGTGGGCAAAGGCGTCAACCCGCTGCCTGTCTCCGATTTTGAATCCATCTGGCAAAAAACCGGCGAAATGCTGACGCTTGCCGCTGTTCTTTGACGGCGGAAAAGAAAAAATGCCGGATTTAAAGTGCTTCTATCTGTTCTTTTTCTGTTTTTTTATTGACAAGCTGTGAAAAATATGGTATAAATCAAAGTTGAAGAACTTTGCTGTCAAAGCGAGCGGGGTTGCACACAAATGCGTTCTTTTCGGCAGAGGGTTCTGATCGTACACAAGTGATTTTCTCATGAAAGAAGGAGAGTAGAAATGAAAACCGCAAAAAGAGTCTTGGCTCTGGTGGTGACAGTGCTGCTGCTTGTCAGCAGTGCGGCAGTGGCTGCAAGCGCAGCGTATGACCTGCAAAAGGCCATCGACAGCGCGGCAGCCGGCGACACCGTGACCCTTCCGTCCGATGTGACAGCGTCTGTTGTGATCGACAAGGATCTGACGCTCGACCTCGGCGGTCACGAACTGGTCGGCGTCGACGGCGAGCACGCCATCGTGGTCAAGGACGCCAACGTAACCGTGCGCAACGGTCATGTGTACTCCAAGTTTGACAACGTGCGTTCCGTCACACTCGCACAGACCGTGGTCAGCGAAAGCCCTTCGGCCATCCGTGTGTATGGCGGCGAGCTGACCGTGGAAGGTCTGCGCGTTGTGGGCAGCTTCGCCCGCATCCCCACCACGAGCAAGTATTATCTGCCCACCGGCAGCGCGATCGAAGCCATCGGCGGCGCGCAGGTGACAGTGATCCAGTCCTCTCTCGTGGGTCGCTACGGCGTCAACAACAAGGTCAATCACAGCGCGCCCGGCGGCAAAGTGACGATCGAAGACGGTATCCTGATGGGCTTTATGCGCGTCGTGAAGGATATGGCGCAGCTCGATCTGCCCGAGGACACCGAGGACGTCAACGCAGCTGACCGGCTGGAGGGCTTCCTCAACAGCGGCATCAAGCTTGAAGCGCGCGAAAAGAAACTGATGCAGACTGTCTTTGCCGACAGACTGCACATCTACACCAAGTCCGTTTCCGACGCGCCTGTGGTGCAGACCGTCTCCTGCGACGGCGCTGCCGAGGCCGTTGCGGCTGTGGACGAAAGCCGCGTGTGGGAGAACACCACATCCACCGACGCGTCGTACAAATTCGTGCCCGAATACATCGTCGCGGACGGCAAGCTGATCGCCATGACAGAAAGCGACGGCGTCTACACTGCGCCCCTGACTGCGCAGCAGGCGCAGGGCGAGCTGCATGTCAAGTATCGTCTTGAGTTCGTGCTGCAGCCCGACATCCAGAAATATGCCGGCAATTTCAACGCGTATCTCGAAAACCTGTACGGCAAAGTGGTCAAGACGGTCAACGAGGTTTATGACTACGCGCTCGAAAAGTACAACAAGTATATGACGAGCCTGTACGAAGTGGACGATATGCTCATGGAGGATCTGGACGACCGCCAGGTCGAAGCGCTCCTCGGCAAGCATAAGCGCGACATTCCCGAGTACCGCAATCTTGCGCAAAAACTCTTTGCCCTCGGCGGCGCTGTAATGGCGACCAAGGGCGAGTACACCGGCGAAAAGCTGCCGGCCAGTTATGTGAACGCATACACCGGTTCGGCCGTTCAGCCCGAGCCTGTCAACGGCGCATACATTTACGGCGTGCTTGATCGCGTTGCGTTGCTCAGGAACAAGCTTGACACCTACATGCCGCTCAAGGGCAGCGAGCAGAGCCGCTGGCCGGAAATGGTGAAGTGGGCGTATGACAATTACGAAGAAGTGCTGTCCATCCTCGACGACGGCGAAAACGCTATCCTCGATCTCAAGCAGGCGCTTTCCGGCGACACGATCTCGACTCTGCTGACGCTTGCGCCCAAGGCGAAGAAACAGGCAGCGAAGCTCGACACCGCGCTGGATTATATCGATACCCTGCAGGAAGGCAGAGACATTCTTCTGTCCAGCAGCACCGTGCAGACTGTGCTGAAAAAGCTGGCCAACAACGAAAGCGAGATCAAACCGTACGTGCAGAAGTTCATCAGCATGTACAACAACCACAACCGTTACTTCACGCCCGGCAATTTCCTGCTGGAAGGCGGCAAGGTCGGCAAGGCCTACGCCGTGTATGCGGATCCGGAAATTACGGACGGCGAAGTGGAGCACCAGTGGAAAGAAGTGGAGCGGATCCCCGCCACCACAGACCGCGAAGGCAAGATTGTCTACGTCTGCGAAATCTGCGGCGAGACAATGGAAGAAACCATCCCCATGCTCGACAGAAACGTTCTGTGGGCAGGTTATGAGCAGGACGTCGTGGACGAAAAGCTGCTCGAAAGCTACGATCCCTATTATATGTACGTCGTTGCCCGCAAGGGCGAAGCGGCCGACACACCCATCAAGGTGCAGATCCGCTCCTCCTACGGCACCATGACGTATACCAGAGACCATGAATCCGTCAAGGCCATCGCCGACATTGTTTACGACGGCAAGGATTGCGAACTGTGGAGCATCGACAGAGGCATGTACCTTGTTGACGACACATACACCGCTGTTGCCAAGTACGGCAACGGCAGAGGCTTCGCCGAAATCGAAAACGCGGAAGGCGCATCCTTCACCGTCGTCAATCCCGTACCGGTGTACGACAACACTGTCTACAGCGCCAAGATCGACGTGATCGGCGCGGACGGCGTGATCGCCTTCGACGGCGTGACCAAGCAGACCATCACGGTTGTCACGGGAATCGATGTGACCAAGGTGCAGCTGCGCAACGATGCCGACGACGGCACCATGACGTACAACCAGAACAACGCTGCCATCGCCGAGGATACGCTCGAAGACGGAACAAGCGTGCTGGTTTGGACGATCGAGCGCCTGTTTGCCAAGAACGAGTACAACTATTCCATCTACACCCGTTCGCCGAACGGCCTGCTGGACAGCGACAAGGATCTTGCGTTTGTCGTCAAGGCGGATGATGCCGAGCCGACGGATGACGAGAAGCTGATCTCTGTGGCCGCATCTGTTCAGGCAGACAATTCCGTGGTGTTCACTGTCAAAACAATCGACACCGCAACCAAGGTGAAGTTCACCAACACGGACGACAACGGAACCATGACGTTCGACAGAAACAACGCCAGAGCTGTTGTGACCGACAACGGCGACGGTACCGCTACATGGGTCATTACGATCCAGCATGTGGAAAGCGGCGAAACGCATTACAATGTTCAGGCGCTTGTGCGCACTTACAGCGCGGCAAAGACGCTGACCATTTCTGTCCCGGAAGAAGTCGCCGAATGATCTGAAGCCGAATAAAAACTTTGAGCCGCCGGATTTCCGGCGGCTTTTTGCTTATTCGGAAAAACATACATTTTTATGAAATCTGTATAATAGCGAATGGAAAAAGTTATTTAAAATGTACATTGCATCTAAAGTATAAAGGTGCTATACTGTTAATTGGTGGTATCTGAAAAAAACCATAGATTGGGGGATAGATACAATGTTTCTTAAAAGAGTAATTGCTGCGGGAATGGCTTTGCTTTTGCTCACACAGGGGCTTTGGGCGGCATTTGCGCAGGAGCCGACGCTGCAGGCATATCGTTTTGTTTACGGCGAGCACAATGCGGACGGCAGTCTGATACCGACATATATCGTGGATGAGGATGGAAACCGTGTTGATCCTCCTGCGGTGCAGACGGTCAACGCGGCGGCGGAATCGCTGCCCGCAAAGTACGATCTGCGCAGCGAAAACTGCGTCACATCCATCAAAAACCAGTCCGGCGCGTGGAACTGCTGGGCGTTCGCGTCGCTGGCTTCCATGGAGATCAGCTATGTGCGCCAGGGGTTCGGAACGGCAGCAAATACGGATTTTTCCGAAGCGCATCTTGTTTGGTTCGGTCATCGCAGCCGTGTCGACGACCTGTCTGACCCGACGCACGGCGACGGCACATTTTTCCAGAATCCGTTCCTGAACGGCGGCAGCTGGGAGGAAGCGGCGGCCACCGTGATGCGCGGCAGCGGCCTGCAGCTCGAAAGCAATGCAAAGTGGATCAATTCTTATGACGGCAATGTGCTCATGCAGATGGCGCAGCCGGAATCCGACCGCTACGCCAGTTACGCACGGCTGATGAAAGTGGGTCTGATTCAAAAGGATCAAACCTCTGTGGCCAACATCAAGCGCCATGTTATGAGCGACGGCGGCGTCGTGGTGTACTATTACGACGATACGAGCGTGGAAAAGACCGCGTTCAACGCCACATACCACAGCTATTATCAAAACAAACACAGCGGCGAGTCGAACCACGCCGTGACGATCATCGGCTGGGACGATACATTCGCCCGCACCAAGTTCAACACCCGTCCGACCCAAAACGGCGCGTGGCTGGTAAAGGGCAGCTGGAGCGAAGGCTACGGCGATTCCGGCTACTGCTGGATCTCGTTCGAGGATCCGTCGATCATGTGTCCGGCTTCCTTTGTGACTGCGCCCGGAGATATTTACGACAACATTTATCAGTACGACGGCGCATACCCGACATGGGGCATTCAGCCGACCGGTTCCGCCAGCGAGGCCAATCTTTTTACCGCGAAAAAGGCGGAGCGGCTGACGCATGTGGGCGTGTTCAGCCCCAACGAGCAGTGGATGCAGATCACCGTGCGCGTGTATGTGGACGAGGGGAATTTCTCCCTGAAGAACAACAACCCCACAAACGGCATGAAGCTGGTGAACGAAGCCACAACAACCATCGACGACATGGAGTACGGCTACCGCACGATCCCCTTGAAAAATCCCGTTCTGCTGCAGGCCGGGCAGAAATTCGTTGTGGAAGCCGAATTTAAAGAACCGAGCGGCGGCACATTCTTCCTGCCGATGGAAGGCTTCAGCGTCGCCAACCCGGCCGAAAAACAGATGTCCTACGGCGGCAGTCCCGGCGAAAGCTTTGTTCACGCGCTCGGCGTCTGGAACGATACCAACCGTCTGACCATCACGGGCGATGCAAACGGCGTGGATTACAACAATGTCCCGCTCAAGGCCATGACGCAGGATCTGGATGTCTACGAGCCGCAGCTGCGCGTGGCGTCCGCACCGGCCAAAACAGAATACTATCTGGGCGATACGTTGGATACAACCGGCCTTTCGCTGCTTTATACCAACCGTAAGGGCAAGGAATCGACAGTCCGCTCGGGCTTTACCTGCACGCCTTCCGCGTTGCAAACAGTCGGCGCGCAGGAAATCACCGTGTCCTATCAGGGATTGCAGACCACGTTCTACGTGCAGGTGCATCCCGTTTCGCTGGCCATTACGGATCAGGATCTCCGCCTGCGCACCGGGCAGACACGGCAGCTGACACTGCAAAAACAGCCCGCTTCTTTGAATGTGCAATGGAGCACCAGCAATCCCGCCGTGGTCAGCGTGAGCACGACCGGCCAGCTGCATGCGCTTGCAGAGGGCAGTGCCGAAATCCGTGCGACAGCCGCATATGGCGCAAAGCAGTACGGCGCGAGCTGCACTGTGCGTGTGGAAGATCCGCCCGTGCGTGCGCTGCGCACGAATATTGCACAGACCCTGTACGAGGGCGATTCTTTAAAGATTCCATCTATTGACGTTGTGTACACCGACGGGACGATGACCACAATAACACAAGGTTTTGATTACACGCCCAAAACGCTGCAAACCGCCGGGACACAGACTGTCACCTTGACATTCGGCAAATGGAGCGACACGCTGCAGGCGCAGGTGCAGCCGCTGACGTTGACGCTCTATCCGCAGTCGCTCAGCCTGACGGCCGGACAGACGGCGTCGCTGACCGCACAGACGCAGCCTTCCGGGCTGAAAGTGCGCTGGACTTCTTCCAAACCTTCCGTGGCGAGCGTTTCGGATGCCGGAATGGTGCGTGCCGCGGCAGCAGGCGATGCGGTGATCCGCGCCGAAATTACAAACGGCAGCAAAACATGCAGCGCCGTATGTGCCGTGCACGTTGCGCCGGTGCCGACGCTGCAGATCCGCAAGCCGTCCGTGACCACGCTCAAATACGGCCAGTCGCTGACGCTGCATGCCCAAACGGCCAACCTGCCCGCCGGCGCGCGGATCCTCTGGACAGAGGGCAGCGACCTTGTCAACCGCCCCGGCCAGAACAATGATGCGTACACAGTTAAGGCTGAAAAATCCGGTACAGTCCATGTCACGGCATATCTCGTTGACAACAGCGGCAATCTGATCCGCAACAGTTCAGGCGACGCCATTACCGCGCGGCAGGATATTACCATGCGCTGCGGATTGTTCGAAAAGATCGGCGCATTCTTCCGCCGCCTGTTCGGCGTGCGTACACATTTTCCGGATGTATTTTTCTCGTAACCCTTGCGGCTCCCGCCAAGAAAGCGCGGGAGCCTTTTTTGAGTGAAGGGGGCATGAACAATGCTGCGTTTGCTGTATCGGCTTTTCAATTTTCTTACAGTTTTGTCGCTTCTGTGGGCGGCGCTGTTTCCGCCTTCGCTCTCCGCAGCGCCGTTGTCGGAATTTGAAGCGCTCGTCTATCCGGCGCAGGCTGTTTTCTATCCGCAGGACGTTGGTCTGACGGAAAAACAATGGTGTTCGCGCGCAAACCCGGGAGAGGAGTATACGGCTAATCGCGGCTGGCAGGACATCAACGGCGTGATCCGTACGCACGCATACACCGCGCAGATCAACGGCGAGGAAGTGCCGGTGTACGGCACGGCGGTTTTTATCGGTTCGACGCAAAAAGGCGCCGTGCACTGCTTTTCCGAAATCTTTGTTCCGCAGGATGCGCCGATTCACCTGCGCATAAAGCTTCAATCCGGGAAGATGCGGTTGCACAACGCGCTTGTACTGCCGTCGGCGGCAGGTATTCATCCGCAGTGCCGCCGCGGCGTCGTGACGGCGGATGTGACCGCATGCGGCAGCTTCACATTTTTATTCAACAACGCCTCCCAGTGTTATGCTTACACGCTTTTTGTCCGTCCGCAAACGGATGAGCAGGCGCAGATCGACGCTTACCGTGCCCGATACGGTGCGCAGAATGTGACGGTTTTTTCTCCGGGCGTGCACATGCTCGACTATATTCATCTTCAGGACGCCGAAGGACAGGTGCTGTATTTGTGCCGCGGCGCTTATCTGATTGCGGCGCATCGGTACGCGATCCAAAGCGCGCAGGACGAGCTGCGCTGCACCGAACCGGATGCGACGGAAAGCAACGGGATCGGTTTGACACGTTTTCCCTTTTTGAATGTGTACCGCTGCCGCGATGTGCATGTTGTGGGCAGCGGCGTGATCGACCTGTCCGGCCTGGATCGGCGCGAACGCCGCGGCGTAGTCTTTTCCGACTGCACGCAGGTGGAGCTGCGCGGCGTGCGGATCGTCAACGCGCCGGAATGGAGTTGTATTTTTTACGCCTGCCGCAGCGTTCATGTGGACAAAACAGACATTTTCGGTTATCGGCTCAACAGCGACGCTTTCGCGGTCTGCAACAGTACGCATGTACTGGTGGAGGATTGCTTTGCGCGCAGCGGCGATGATCTGTTCGAGGTCAAAACGCTGGGCGGCACGATGGATTGTGAATCCGTAACATTCCGCCGCTGTATGGCATGGGGCGGCAAGGCGCGATGCTTCGGCGTTACGGGTGAAGTGCTGCGAGCGATCCGGGACGTGACTTTCTGCGATTGCGCCGTGCTGTGGCGGGATGCAACATGGGACAATGACCGCATTTGCTCGCTGGCCGTGATCGTGGAGGACAGCGGCGGCTGTGTAGAGAATGTGACGTTTGAAAACATTGAAATCTTTCGCGATGACGGACGAGCTATCGGGTGTATTCTGTATGGCGAGAACGTGCACAATTTTGAAGTGCAGAATGTGCGATTCCGCAATATCCGCTGCGCATCCGCACTCCCGATCAAGATTGTGACAAACGGCCGGGAGGGCTGCACGATGCACGTTACGTTGGAGAATGTGACCGTCAACGGATCGGACGCTGTGCGCAATGTACGCCGTACTCTGCAGACGGACGGCGGCGCACAGGTACAATGGGCATAGAGCAGTTTGCCCGCAGCGCCTGACCGCGCTGTCTTGCGGCCGGATGAAAAATGCAGAGCCCTGACGCGCTCCGGACGGAGCAGGACGTCGGGACTCTGCAATTGCGTCAATCCGGAAATTATGCCGCAGATGCGTCTGGATTCTTTTTACACTGCGCGTTGAATTCCGCGACGGCGGCTTCGAGCAGCATTTCGATTTCGATGTCAGCAATGCTGATGCCCTTTGCGTCGAGCATCTGCCGGATGCCGTCGATGGCCTTCTGCTTCTTTTCGTCACCGTGCAGGTTGCGGTACATCTGCTCGACGGCCTTTACGACCGTCTCGGCAACGTCCCTTTTTGTCTGGTCGGCGCTGATGCGCTCCCAGACACGTTTTGCGCACGCGCCGAGGAAGCCTGCAATGGCGACGAGAACGGAGTACAGAACGGTCGGTGCGTAGGTCTGTACGAATTCAGCAA
>CAMOCU010000027.1 GCA_946610835.1 uncultured Clostridia bacterium
GCGCGGATAGTGGCACCCGGCAGATGCAAAGCGGAAACTCTGTTTTCCGGACGGAATCAGCGGATCGCGCGCATCATCCTCTGCGTACACAGTGATGACATTTTCGCCGGGATGCGCCGCATCGGTGATTTCAAAGCTGAAATGTACATAGCCGCCCGTGTGTTCGCCGACAAGCGTACCATTGACATAAACAGACGCTCTGTAATCCACCGCACCGAAATGCAGAAAAATGCGGCCGCCGAACTTTTCCTCGGGGATTGCTACGGTGCGCCGATACCAAACCGCCTGAATAAAATCCTTTTCGCCCACTCCGGACAAATCGCTTTCGGGGCAGAACGGTACAAGGATCTTGCCGCTGAGCGCATCGGCATTCTGCAGGCCGCGCGCTTCACCGCTGCGGCTCTGATCGATTTCAAACTCCCATTCACCGTTGAGATTGATCCAGTCCGCACGCGCAAACTGCGGATTGGGATATTCCGGACGCGGAATGTTGGTCATTGTCATATTGTTCTACTCCTTTATTTAAAAAAATGTGCCTCCGCCGCCGCACAGAGAGCATGGTAGACCGGCAGAGTCAACTCCTGTACCTGATATGTCTGCGACGCAGGCAAACAAATGCATACGTCGCTTAGTGCACGCAGCCGGCCGCCGCTGTTACCTGTAATAGAAACAACAGGCAGTTTTTTTGCACGCGCAGTCTGCGCAGCATGCAGAATATTGATTGAATTGCCGCCTGTGCTGAGCGCAAGCAGCAAATCCTTCTCTCCGTCGCCGTATACCCAGACCTGCTGGGCAAAAATCATGGAGTCATCCGTATCATTCGCCACAGCGGTAGTCAAGGCGCTGTGGGCGCACAGGGAGATCGCCGGAAGACCGTTTTGCAGGTTTTTCGCCACGGAATCATCTGTTAAGCGGCCAACATCTGCATCGGACAGCGGACGCGGCAGCAGAAAACCTTTCATCAGTTCCCCGACAATGTGGTCGCAATCTGCCGCACTGCCGCCGTTGCCGCACAACAGCAGCTTGCCGCCGCGTGCAAAGCGGTCGATCCATAACGCATATGCCATCTCGATAGATTCGCGGACGGCGTACAGCGAAGGATAACGCGCAAAAAGATCCGAAAGAATTATGTTTTCCATCCGTCTGCCTCCAATCCGTTTTCCAGCACGCCAAGTGCGGCAAAGTCGCCGAGCTGATCGCCTAAAGCAGCCGGTACAACCGCGCACACATCCAACGCGCCGGGCAGCGCTTCCCGACGCAGAGATTGCTCCATCTCCCCGCGCAGCAGCCATTCGGCACGCGCGAAAATGCTGCCGATTACGATCCGCTCGGGATTCAAGAGATCCACCAGCATCGCCAGCCCCTCGCCGAGTTTGCGGCCGCAGGTCTGATAAATCGAACGGCAGAGAGCATCCCCCTGCGTGGCAAGCTGCGCAACACGGGCAGCGGAAAAATCATCGGGCGAAAGCAATGTTGTCCCGCCGGCGGAAATGCAAGACGCATACATCTGCTGCGCCAAATGCGCGATCCCCGCGCCGCTGCAATAGCCTTCAAATGATCCGGCTTTGCCGTATCCCTCCGGCCCGTCGGGCGCAATACGGATATGCCCGGCCTCCCCTGCAAGATCGTTTGTGCCGGAATACAGCCTGCCGTCCAGTATCATTCCGGCGCCGAGACCTGTCCCGAAAGTCAGAAACAGCATGTGGCGGCAGCCGATTCCCGCGCCGAATTTCCATTCCGCAATGGCGCAGGCATTGGCGTCATTCTGCAAATAACAGGGCACAGCGAATTTGTTTTGAAAAAAATCAACAATTGAAATATTGTCCCAGCCGGGTAAATTCGGCGGAGACAGAATCATACCGCGCTTGCTGTCCAGCGGGCCGCCGCAGCTGATCCCGATTCCGTCTGCGGATTCCCCGAATTCGGTACACATTTCGTCTATCAGGCGTACAAACATTTCCATTGCCTGAGCGGGTTCGGGATATTCTTTTGTCCGGAACATCCGCTTGCTAAGGATGCACGGCTTTTTGCCGTGTGGCCACGCTCGCGCGCAGACTACGCTGCACTTCGTCCCGCCAATGTCCAGACCGAATCGTAAAGCCATATACATCCTCCCCTTTTCAGGCAAAAACAGTATAGCGGATTGCACCGGGTAATGTCAAGACAAATGCGCGTAATTCCGAAAAAATGGAACATACTGTATTCTGATACCGATTTTTCCGAAAGAAGGCGGCAGCATGACAGCGACTTTGATCCGGCTGATGATTTTGTATATTATTCTGTTGATTTCCATGCGTCTGATGGGCAGACGACAGATCGGCGAACTGCAAAGCGCAGAACTGGTCATCACCATCCTGCTGTCTGAAATTGCATCTGTCCCCATTGTCAATGCGGACGCACCGCTGCTCCCTTCTGTCGCCGCAGTATGTACACTCACTGCACTGGAAATACTGCTGTCGAGTCTGTGTTTGCATGCGCACAAACTCCAGCGCGCTCTGCAAGGCAACCCGATTCCCGTAATCCAAAACGGAACACCGGACGAAAAGGCGCTGCGAGAATTACGTGTGTCGGTCGAAGACCTTCTTGAAGGATTGCGGGAAAAAGACGTTTTTGATCTTTCGCAAGTTTCGCTTGCAATTCTTGAAGCCAACGGGAAACTGAGCGTACAGCTCGTGCCGCAGGCCATGCCGGCCTTGCCGGAAGACCTTCAAGTACGGCGGGATGATTCCGGCGCGGTGCTGCCGCTGATCTGCGACGGCAAAATATTGCCGGAAAATCTTCCGCTGTGCGGCATTACAGACGCCGCGTTGCAGCGGATTTTGCGCCAGGGCGGCGTGCCAGCAAAGGATATATTGCTGCTTACAGCAAATAAAAACGGGACAATCCAATGCATCCGGAAGGAGAAAAAGAAATGAACAAGCGCCTGTTTGCTTCCATTTTGATTTTGCTGCTTGTCCTGACGGCTGCCGTGGTCAGTTATACCGCCATGCAGCGTCGATTCAACGCGCTGTCGGAAGCGCTGCACAGCGCGATGTACGCAAACGCCCCGGCGCAAGCAGATCTTTTACGCATCGAACGGGAAACGGATCGCAGCGAATGGCTGCTGAAGCTGATGCTGGACCGGCGGGATCTTTCCCAATTGCTTGTTCAGATTCATGAACTGCCGCAGCTCGCCGCAGACCCGGAGGATTTTCGCGAGGCATGTATCCACGCAATTGAGCTTTTACGGGAAACAAAACACAAACAGTCCGTCTCTTGGACAAATATTTTGTGAAATAAAAAAGCCGCAGAACCAAACGGCTCTGCGGTAAAGAGACGAAACTTAGCGAAGGAACAGAAGAAGCAGCGTGGTGCCAAGCGTCAAAACAAAAAAGACAATTGCGAGCACACGCGTAATCTTGACCAGCTTCTGCTCCATCGTGCGACCCTTGGATTTGCCAAAGAAGGTCTCGGCGCCGCCGGCAATTGCACCGGAAAGCCCCTGCTGCTTACCTTCCTGAAGAAGAACCATAATCACAACCAGGATCGAGGTAATCAGGATCAATACACCAAGAATGATTTCAATAGCTTGCATATTCAAAACAACCTCCAACTATTTGTACCTAAGGATAATACCATAAATTTTACAGAAATGCAAGATGTTTTTTAAAAATATTTGTGGTTCAGGAAACTTTTTTGAGAAAAAACGCAAAATACAGGTTTGTTGTTGAATCTGCAATCACAGAATCGTTAAAGCAGCGACATCTGCTCTCCCGCATCCTCGGCAGTAGGCAATGCGCCGGCAGCAGGAAGATTGCGCGTGCGATAGCGGTGCGGCTTTTGAAACATGCCCTCTGTATACGGACGCACTTCCAACACACGCTGTCCTTTTTTTAGCGTCATAACGGCAACGCCTGCGGTATCCTTGGTTGTTTTGGGTGAAATAGCCCCCGTGGAAACCAGCAGCATTCGCCCGGAAGAGGAGACAACAACCAGATCGGTGTCCTCCGGAATCTGATAAAAGGCCGCAATGTTCGCCTTGTCGGAGTACGCTTTAATCAGTTTTTTGCGGTTTGTCTTTGTTTGGAACACAGACAACGGCACCTTGGCGACTTTTCCGTTTTCAAAGAAATACAGCATATATCCGCTGTAGTCCGTTGTAACAGCCATATACAGCGGCACTTCACCCGGATCCATCTGCAGCTTTCCGGCCACATATTCCCCCAGCACACTTGCCTTGGTGTCTTCAAAATCGCTGGCGCGCGATTTATATACCTGATGCTGATTGGTAAAAAAGAGCAACTCTGCCTGATTGTCCGTCTCGATTGCACGCAGCATTTTGTCGCCTTCTTTGAACTTGTGCTCGCTGCTCATGCGCAAAGACTGCGGCGTGATTTTTTTGAAATAGCCCTGTTCGGTAAAGAACAGCGTCACGGGGTAAGACGGCACCTCCGGTGTTTGCGCATCATCTGTCCACTCTACGTCGTACAGAATCTCTGTACGACGGTCTTTGCCATACTTTTTGCTCACACGGTTCAGCTCGTCGATCAGGATCTTGCGCACTTTGCTGCGGGAATCCAGAATTTCCTGCAATTCCTGAACCTCTTTCTCGAGATTGGCGATATCTTCGGTGCGTTTGAGAATATATTCGCGGTTGAGGTGACGCAGCTTGATTTCCGCAACATATTCTGCCTGAACCTCGTCAATTCCGAAACCGATCATCAGATTCGGCACGACCTCGCTCTCCTCCTGCGTTTCACGGACGATACGGATCGCTTTGTCAATATCGAGCAGAATTTTTTCAAGTCCTTTAAGAAGATGCAGCTTTTCCTGCGCTTTGGTCAGATCATGATACACGCGGCGTTTGACGCAATCCGTGCGGAATGCGATCCATTCGGTCAACAGTTCCGCGACGCCCATTGTGCGTGGAGATCCCGCGATCAAAACATTGAAATTACAGGAAAAGGAATCCTCTAACGTCGTCATTTTGAACAGTTTCTGCATCAACACATCCGGATCGACGCCGCGCTTAAGATCAATCGTGATTTTCAGTCCGGACTTGTCTGTTTCGTCGCGAATGTCGCTGATCTCGCGGATCGCGCCTGCTTTGATGCGCTCGATAATCTTCTCGATAATCGCCTCGGACGTGGTTGTGGGCGGAATCTCGGTGACGTCGATACAGTTGTTCTTTTTGTCGTACGTATAGCGCGCTCGAATCTTGACACTGCCTCTGCCGGTTCGGTAGATCTCCTGCAGTGCATTATAATCATACAGCAGCAGTCCGCCGCCAATAAAATCGGGTGCCTTGAGCGTCTCCATTACATCCGCGTTTTCATCGCGGATCAGCGCAATGGTTGTTTCGCACACTTCGCGCAGATTGAACGAGCAAATGGAGCTGGCCATACCGACAGCAATACCTGTTGTCGGATTGGTCAGGATGGTCGGGAACGTCACAGGAAGCATTGTCGGCTCTTTCATTGTGGCGTCATAATTGTCGACAAAATCAACGGTATCTTTGTCGATGTCGGAGAAAAGCTCTGTGCAGATCGGGTCAAGTTTGGCTTCCGTGTAACGTGAGGCTGCCCAAACCATATCGCGGGAATACGCTTTGCCGAAGTTACCCTTGGAATCCACAAACGGATGCAGCAACGCTTCATACCCGCGGGAAAGACGCACCATCGTTTCGTAAATGGCCGCGTCACCGTGCGGATTGAGCTGCATGGTTCGGCCGACAATGTTCGCACTTTTGGATCGCGGACCGGTCAGCAGGCCCATTTTATACATTGTGTACAGAATCTTACGATGCGCAGGCTTGAATCCGTCGATCTCCGGAATGGCGCGCGACAGAATTACGCTCATGGCGTATGGCATAAAATTGATCTCCATCGTCTCGGTGATCAGTTGCTGCACCACTTCGCCCGCGCCGAGAATATGCGCGTTTTCCGGCAGCGTTTCGGCCGCCTGAACTTCGGGAGTTTTCTTTTTCTTTGGCATATTTTTTCCTCTTTCTCAGGATACATCTGTCAGGTCGATGTACTTATATCCTTCCTCAGCGATGTGTTTTTTTCGGCCGGCGAGATCGTCTCCTTCCAGCATTTCAAACACGCGCGCCGTTTCCTCAGCGGAGTCCATATTGACTTGAATCAGACGGCGTGTGGCCGGGTTCATTGTGGTTAGACTCATCATTTCCGGCTCGTTTTCGCCAAGACCTTTGGAGCGCTGGATCGTATATTTGGCGCTGCCGATTTCCTGTAGCGCATCATTTTTTTCTTTCTCGGTATAAGCATACCACGTGTGCCCTTTGCTTGTGATTTCGTACAACGGCGATTCCGCGATAAAGACTTTTCCGGCCTCGATCAGCGTGGGCATAAGCCGATAAATCATGGTCAGGATCAATGTGCGGATCTGGAATCCGTCAACGTCAGCATCTGTACAAATAATGACTTTGCTCCAGCGAAGATTGTCCAGATTGAAGGACGACATATCCTTGGCGTTCTTGCTTTTGACCTCGACGCCGCAGCCGAGAACTTTGATCAGGTCCGTGATGATTTCGCTGCGGAAAATGCGGTCGTAGTCGCATTTCAGGCAATTCAAAATCTTGCCGCGCACCGGGATCACCGCCTGAAATTCGGAATTGCGCGCCTGCTTGCAGGCACCGAGCGCCGAATCGCCCTCCACAATAAAGACCTCGCGCACATTCACATCCCGCGAACGGCAGTCTACAAATTTTTGCACACGATTGGTCAGATCATTGCTCTTTTGCAGCGTGTTCTTCAGACTCTGGCGTGTGGCGTCCGCTTTGACGCGGCTGCGCATGTTGATCAGCACCTGCTCGGCAATGCGTTCGGCGTCCTGCCGGTTTTCCAGAAAATAGACCTCGAGATTATGCCGGAAGAATTCCGTCATAGCTTCCTGAATGAATTTATTATTGATCGCCTTTTTCGTCTGATTTTCATAGGACGTTTGGGTGGAGAACGAGGAAACAACAAGGATCAGACAATCCTCCACATCCTGATAACTGATTTTTGGATCGGTCTTGTTGTATTTGCTGTTGGCTTTTAGATACGCGTCGATCTGGGCGACAAACGCGCTTCGAAACGCTTTTTCCGGCGCACCGCCGTATTCCAGAAAACTTGAATTGTGGTAATAATCCTTTAGATGCAGGCTTTTGGAAAAGCAGAGCGCGGCATGCATCTTGACACGGTAGTCCTTTTGATCCGCACGGTCGCGCCCTGTGCGCTCAGCGTGCCAGCACTGCACATCTGTCAGCGCCTTATCCCCGGCAAATTCGCGCACGAAATCCTCGATACCATTGTCGTATTTAAATTCAAACGTTTCAAATTTGGATGCGCTGAGCTGATTGCGCAGCAGAAATGTTACGCCGGAATTGACGATGGATTGTCGGCGGAGCACATCCTGATAATATTCGAGCGGAATATCAATATCTGTAAACACCTGCAGATCCGGACGCCAGCGGATGCGCGTACCGGTATCGCGTTTGGCATACGGCTCCTTTTGCATCTCGCCGTCAATTTCGCCGTGTTTGAAATGCAGGACGTAGCGGAATCCGCCGTTATGAATCTCTGCCTCCATGTATTCGGAAGCGTATTGTGTGGCGCAAAGGCCGAGGCCGTTAAGGCCAAGTGAATATTCATAACTGCCGCCGTCGTTCGTGTTATATTTGCCTCCGGCATACAGCTCACAGAAAACAAGTTCCCAATTGTAGCGCTTTTCGTGGATGTTATAATCCACGGGAATGCCGCGGCCAAAATCCTGTACCTCAACAGATTTGTCCAGATAGCGCGTAACAATCACTTTGGTACCATGTCCCTCGCGCGCCTCGTCGATGGAATTGGAGATGATTTCAAACACGGAGTGTTCGCAACCCTCAATCCCGTCTGAACCGAAAATAACCGCCGGTCTTTTGCGCACGCGATCCGCGCCTTTGAGCGAAACAATACTTTCGTTGCCGTACTCTTTTTTCTTTGCCATTGTAATCCTCTCTTGAATGTGACAAAATCTGCATCAGCCTTCACCGGTGCAGATTATGTACGATATTTATCTGTGGCTCGGATCATAAGGCGGGATATCGCCGCCCGGAGGAACCTGCTGATCCTTCCTTTTGTCCATCCTCTGAAAAAGACCTTCCGTTTTGGGATTGCCGAAAATCAGCAGCACACCGACCAAAATCAGGCATACCGCCAGATTTGCCGCCACAAACTGCTTCCACTCCCAGTGCCCCCATTGAGACTGAACAATTAAGGCGTTGATGCCGAGCGCCAAAAGCGCCGTTTTCCAGATATTTATCCCGTTTGCTATGATGCTGCCGACCGTCGGAATGATGACAAACAGCGTCCAGTAGGGCAAAATATCTGTCAGCTTCATCACGCCGAAGGCGCAGCATAAAAACAGTACACCGAGAATCAAGGCGGTCAGGCCAAACATGATTTTGGTAAAATCTTCTTTGCGCAGTTTCATGCGTCTTCTCCTTTCGGTTCATCGCGCATCAGCGCGTCGAATGTCTCGCCGTCCATTTTTTCAGATTCGATCAAGTGCTGCGCCACAAGATGCAGTTTATCTATATGTGCGCGCAGGATCTCTTCTGTACGGGCGTAAGACTGGTGAATGATTTCGCTGACCTCGCGGTCAATTTGGGAAGCAACATTTTCAGAGTATGCCTTGGTATGGCTGAAATCACGACCGAGGAAAACTTCATCGTTGCCGGAGGAATAAGACACAG
>CAMOCU010000028.1 GCA_946610835.1 uncultured Clostridia bacterium
TATGGCGGAAAAAGATCCATTCCTTCGTGCGCATCGGATTGAATCAGTGCTTCCTTAGGATTGCGTGGTGTTATCTGCGGCTGCATCTGCGGCGTGAACCCACAGAACCCAGTCGGTGCCGGATGGTTTTTCGCCGACAAAATAGGTACCTGCGGCGCTTGCGGTGAATACTTTTTCTGCGCCGAGAACACCGGTAATCGGATCAAACCAACACAGCGTGTATTGGCCGTGCGGCGTAAGATGACCGAGCGTGCCGGTCAGCAGTCCGCCAAGGCCTTTGCTGTTTGGCCGTTGTGCAACAGACGGATCGGAGAAGGAGTAAAAGTACACCACGATCTCGTGCTGATCCGCTGTGCCTGCGTAGGTGTGAAAAACATTCGCGCACGGGGCGAAATAGGCGTGGTTATTGAAACGCGGAATAAAGTTCTGCCACTGTGTTTTGCTGAAAAAGCGACGCATGTAACCCAGCTGACGCGCGCTTGCATATTGCAGCGCGTCTTCCCATGTGGCAGCTTTCTTTTCTGCGGATGTGATCGTGTCCACGCCGTCGTCACTGTCGTTTTCTTCATCGAATGTATTCAGATAACTCCATGTATCCTGACCGCCCCAGGCACAGCCGCACATGCCGCTGAGAAATGCCGTCCAGCCCTGCATGCGCGCGCCGAAATCTTTTGTCCACAGGCAGCAGTACTGTCCCTCGTAATTGATAACGGGCTTGCCCTGACCATTGTACCAGAAATCTTTTTCAGACATGCAGTCGCTGCGATGGGTGCGCGCAGGCATCCATTGCGCCGCGTAAAAGCTGTGCGCCGCTACATTGCGGAAGCTGGAAGAATTCGCGCCCGGATAGTAGATTCGGCAGGTGTCCGGCGTGTCTATTCCGTTTCCGTAGGCGGCTGTAACGCCTGTGTTTTCCTGATGTGCGGAAAGCGGATGATCATACGCGTCGTACTGTGCGATCCACTGCGCAACGAGTTTGTACGGATTGTTTTTCCTGTTCCAGGCCGGATGGTTGTCTGCGGCGGCGTAAAAATCGTCATCGACCTCCTGCCCGAGCGTCCATAGAACGGGATACGCGCTGTAACGGGCGACCCAGTAGCGCGATAATTGCCGCAGATACGCTTGCGCTGTTTTGGCGGGCGCATGTGTGGAGGCGTCGAATCCGCCATGATTGTCGATCAGCGTCTGCATATACGCCGGGAAGAAAAAGGAAGCGTTTGCATGCACAAGACCTGCTTCGGCAATGGCTGCAAATTTTGCATCGTATGCCGCGAAGCCGGCAAGGTCCGCATCAGTCACGCCGTCGGTCAAATCAAATGAAGCGCCGATCGGTTCGCTTTGAAATACGGTAAATCCCTGCTCGCGGCGTGTGCGGCAGATCGTCCGCACCATGTCAAGCGTTTCATCGCCAAGGCTCCAGTGCGTGTCGCCGAGATAAAAGAACGGCGTGCCGTCGTCAAAGGTGAAGTATTTGCTGCCTGTATCATCGCGCACAAATCCGCGGCGGTAGATTTCCTCTTTGCCGTCATATGCCGCGCACAGAATTTTGCCTGTTTGGCCGTGCAGACCGCTGTCGGCTGCGTTGGTGCAGCGCGTGCGGTAGGACCATGTGCCTGCGCCGGGACAGGCCAGACGAACTTTCCATGTGTTCCCGCCGTCCCAAAAGGCAGGAATCGTGTACAGCCTGCCGTTGCCGCAAAGCTGCAGATCCATCTCGACATCGGAAAAAGGATCGGCATAGGATTGATTGCTCTCGAATGAAAGCTCTGTCATCACCCAAGCCTTTGCAGAGCACGTTTCGACCGAGTCCGGGGCAATTTCTTTGCTGCAGGGCGTCCACGAAGGGGCGCGCGCATCCCGCTTAGCGCGTTTTGTTTCATCTGTACGCAAAAACCAATGGACGACTCTTGCGGACACACTATGCAGTGTGCTGATCACTTTTGCCGTTTCAAAAGCGAATACCGGTACAGATCGCGAAGCATCTGCAGCTGCCAAAACGGGATGCGCTGCTGCACCGAGCAACGAACAACTGACCAGAACGCAGAGTATTCTTTTGGTGTTTCGTTTCATGCGATCACCTTGTCATTTTTCTATATCGTACCACAATCATCCTTGTTTTGCAATGGAATTTGGTTATTCTGCTTTCAAAGATCTGCGGAAAAGAAGGGGAACCGGCTGGACATTTTATGAATGCGTGCTATAATATAATAAATTCTGCATCCTTCCGGCACGCACGATGAAGCGGATCTTTTTGCCCTATTGCATAAAAAACCTTACTGTGCACCTGCAAGACAGCGCTTTTTTCGTGCGATCGGCCGAAAACATATATGTCGAATTCCTTTTAAACGAGTGCATTCGGGCGAACACAGATCACTCAGGAGGCAAGAACATGAAAACATATTTTAAGAGAGCGTTCAGTCTTTTTTTAGCGGCTGCGCTGCTGGCAGGCGTATGGGCTTTCAGCGCGACTGCAAAGGAGAATGCGGCGCAAACAATGCTTCGCAACATGACGACCGAGGAAAAAATAACGCAAATGCTTATGATTGCACCGCGGTATTATGACAATGCAGGCGTCACTCAGCTCAATGCACCGCTTACAGAACTGTTTGGACGTTATACATTTGGAGGGGTGATCCTGTTTGCGCAGAATACGCAGAATGCCGAACAGACGCTTCGACTGACGGACGCACTGCAAAAAGCCAATGTCAAAGCGGGTAAGCCGCAACTGTTTGTCAGCATCGATCAGGAGGGTGGAAGGGTCACCCGTCTGGCTACAGGAACGCAGCTGACCGGAAATATGGCGCTGGGCGCAATCGGACAGGACTCTGCGGCGCGCCGCAGCGGCGAAATCATTGGCGAAGAGCTTTCCTCAATCGGGATCAATGTGGATTTTGCACCGGTCTTGGATGTAAACAGCAATCCTGCGAATCCGGTTATCGGTACACGTTCCTTTTCGGATTCTCCTACGATTGTTTCCACGCTTGGGTCTGCTTTTATCGAGGGTTTACATAACCGCGGGATCATGACGTCGCTCAAGCATTTTCCCGGCCACGGCGACACCGGGACAGACAGCCATACGGGAATGCCGCAGATCAACAAATCCTACGCCGAGCTTCAGAAAAACGAACTGATTCCCTTCAAGAGGGGGATTGCGGCCGATACTGAGATGATTATGACGGCGCATATCCAGTTTCCGGATATCGAGCGCACGACCTATCGCTCCAAATCCACCGGGGACGAAATCTATCTTCCGGCAACCCTTTCCAAGACGATTTTGAAGGATATTCTGCGCCGGGACATGGGATATGACGGTATCATTGTGACCGACTCGATGGATATGGACGCCATCGACAAGCACTTTGACCGGATGGACGCTGCCGTGCTTGCGATCAACGCCGGAGTGGATATCCTGCTCATGCCGGTCGCCCCGTATACGCGGGCAGGTATTCAGGAACTGGAGCGTTATATCGCTTCTTTGGTTTCACTTGCGGACAACGGCACAATCTCCATGGACAACGTGAATGCATCTGTGCTCCGAATTCTGACGCTGAAAGGCAAGCACGGGATGCTGGAAGCTTACAATGCGGATCATTTGGACGAAAAGATTGAAAAAGCAGTTGCGACGGTCGGTTCCAAAGCACACCATGACGAGGAATTTGAAATTGCCAAACGCTCGATCACGCTGACGAAAAACGATGGGGATCTGCTTCCGCTGCGCAAAAAAAATCAAAGGGTTCTGATTCTGACGGCGTATGCGAACGAAGTCCTTTCCGTGAATTACGGCAAAAGCTTTGCCGAGGGGAATTTGCCGCTGCCCGAGGGGACGCAGATCACGGTCGACTGCTACGGCAATACGGCTGCGGAAACCATTGACGCGCAAATTGCACATTCCGATGTAGTCGTGGCTATTTCGGAGCTGACAAGTGTTGCCGGCCTGAATCCCCGGAATGCCGCAGGTGCAAGGGGCGCGCGGATCGACCAGATGATTGAAACAGCGCACCAGGCAGGGGCAAAATTTGTTGTTTTGAGTGCGCATCTTCCCTATGACTGTGTGCGCTTCCCGGACGCCGACGCGGTGATGCTTTGCTGGTCGGATAAGGGCATGAGCGAAGACCCGCGCGAGCGGAGGCATGATGTGCCGCAGTACGGCCCCTGCATTCCGGCTGCGGTTTATATGATATTCTCCAAGGAAGACAAGGTCACAGGCAAACTTCCGGTCAATGTTCCTGCAATTTCCGAAGCTTATACATTCTCGGATCAAATCGTGCTCGAGCGGGGTTTCGGATTGGAGTATAAGTCTTTTTGCCCCGTTTGCGGTGAAACGCACGACACAAATCTTTGGAGACGCATTGTTGGCGTATTTCACAAAATTTCCTATGCGTTTGAGCAGCTTTTTACTTTTTTCAAAGACAAGGTCGTTTTTATTGCAGATCTTCTGAAACAACATGGATGAAAAACACTTGTACTTGCTTCCGATGTGTGATAAAATAAATATGCTGTAATAAGCGGTATTCTTTTCCGCAAGGGAGCAAGCAGCTTTAAGCGCTTTACAGAACCAGAATCAATGGATCGTCAGGATCCGAAAATAATGGAGGAACGCTATGAAATCAGATATTGTCCGGGTAAAGAATTCAGGCGAGGGGATGCAGGCTGCGCTGCACGCCGCGTCAGCTTCGGCCGTTTATTGCGGATTGGAAAAGAAGGCTGCCATCCGTTTGCAGCTGCTTGCGGAAGAAATGCTGGGCATGATTCGCCAGATCACGCATGAAACACAAGCGGATTTTTGGGTGGAGGCAGAAAACGGATGTTTTGAACTGCATTTGATTGCGCATCCGACGATCACGGGAAAGATGCGCCGGGAACTGCTGGATGCTTCGACCAGCGGAAAAAACGAAGCGGCCAAGGGTTTCATGGGCAAAATCCGTGATATTTTTGATCGCGCGCTGATCATGGCCGATCCGGATGATGTGGCCGGCTATTATACACAAGGATTCATTATGCCTGCCGGCATGTTCATTGGCGATCCGATGACATACGAGGCCTCCGCAGGATTGCTAACATGGTCGATGAAACATTACAAATCGACAATCGAAGGCGAAAGCGAGCAGAATGCGGATGCGAAGGAAGAGTGGGACGAACTGGAAAAATCCATCGTGGCCAACCTTGCCGACGAGATCAAGATTGCCATTGCCGGCGATAAAGTCGAAATGATCGTATACAAAACCTTTGACAAATAAGGACAGGAGGAAAGGATATGCTCACTATTACAAAAAAGAAGGACGGCGATGCGCTTGTCGTTTATCTGCAGGGAAGGCTGGAAACAACTACCGCGCCGCAGTTTTCGGCGGAACTGAAAGACGCGCTGGATGGCGTGGTTTCACTGACGCTGGATATGGAGAAACTGGACTATATTTCCTCTGCCGGACTGCGCGTCCTGCTCACAGTGCAAAAACGTATGAACGTACAAGGCACCATGAAAATACTGCACATCAACGAGACGGTTCAGGAAATTTTTGAGATTACCGGTTTTTCGGAGATTTTCACCGTTGAATAATCATATCCTGCGGCATCTGCGACCAGACACGCAGGAGGAATAAAACCCTGTTTCCTGAGAATCCGGGCAGTGCAAAGACATGTGCTGCCGAACGGCTGGCTGTGCCGCATGCCTTGCCGGAATTGCGCGATTGAAGGATGGATATGCACGAATTTGAAAGCTGCAGCAGGCGCATGCGCCAAGACGCGCTGCTTTGCCGCTTTTGCTGCACATATGCGAATAGTTTTCCGGCGCCGCAAAAAATTGCAGAATACGCGGCGTTTGGCAGCAAGTATAGAAAGGAATCTTGTACCATGAAAAGTTCTAAAATCTGGAAAATATTGACAGCTGTTCTGCTGTGTTTGCTGATCGTTGTCGGCTGCCTGTACGGGTTCGGCGTCGGTTGGAAAAACAGAACACCCGAAACAACGTCCGTGCCGACAGAGCAGGCCGAATCTGCTGTCGATGGCGAAGCAGTGCTTTCGCTCTGGGCACAGGATGCTGCGTCTAAAAAGGCGCTTATCGACTATATCGAAGCGGTAACAACAGACGGCAGCGCCGACTTTATCCCTGTGGAAAACCGTATTGCGGTATTTGATCTGGACGGTACGCTTTTCTGCGAGACGGATCCGAACTATTTTGATTATTGCCTGCTCAAGTATCGTGTTTTGGACGACCCGGAATATAAAGACAAAGCCTCGGATTTTGAAAAAGAAGTGGCCAACAAAATCAAAGAACAGAACGAGACCGGCGCATCCTTCGACGGGCTGGAGGTCGACCACGGCAAGGCGGTTGCTTCCGCGTTTGCGGGATTGACTGTCGGAGAGTTTAATGACTATATTCAGAATTTTAAGCGCCAGCCGATGCCCTCGTTCACCGGCATGACGCGCGGCGAAGGATTTTACCGCCCCATGCTGCAGGTGATTGATTATCTTCAGGCAAATGATTTTACAGTCTACATTGTCAGCGGTACCGACCGCTTCATTGTGCGCGGAATTGTGGACGACTCTTTGTTAAAGCTTCCGGCAGGACAGATCATCGGTTCCGATGAAACGCTCGTTGCGCCGGATCAGGGCGATACCGACGGCTTGAAGTACGTCTACGATGACAATGACAAGCTGGTTCTGGGCGGCGAGTTTATTGTTAAAAATCTGAAGATGAACAAGGTGACGGTGATCGAACAGGAGATCGGTGAGCAGCCGGTGCTTTCTTTCGGCAACAGTACGGGCGATGCCAGTATGGCGGAATATACCACCAGCAATAACCCGTACAAGAGCCTTGCTTTCATGCTCTGCTGCGATGATACGGAGCGCGAGAACGGCAATGCGGAAAAGGCGGACAAAATGTACAGCCTGTGCGAGGAGTTCGATTGGGTGCCGATTTCGATGAAGAATGATTGGACGACAATTTACGGCGACGGCGTGACGAAAACGGCGTCTGAGTAAATAGAATGCTATTTGGAGGAATGCGTATGAGAATGAAGAAGATCCTTTGTCTGCTCTTTGCTGCAGCGGTAAGCGTGTCCATGCTTTCCGCCTGCGGGCAGGAAACGCAGGCACAGCCCCAGACGCAAACGGAAACTGCGGCAGCCGTTGACGAGGACGGGCAGAACCCGGTGATGAATTTCATCGGCAATTACCGGTCGGATCGCTGCACGCTGCTGCTGGAAGCGGATGGAATGTCCGGCGCGAAGGTGACGGCACATCAAACCAACGATGCCGCAATGGCGACAGACGCCGCAGAATGGGAACTGAGCGGCGAGTTTGACGAGGTTAGTATGCGCATCACGTATACAAATGCCGTCAAAAAGCTCGTTTCCTATACGCAAGCCGGGGAAGTCGCCGGGGAATCGGTTGTGTATCAGAACGGCTCGGGCTATATTCGCCTGAACGATAACGGTACGCTGACGTGGCATGACGACAACGATCCCGAACTCGCTTCCAGAACATTCGGATACGTTTTGCCGGATGATCTTACACAGCCGGTCGAGGATATTCCTTCGACAACGTCTGCACCTGTGGCCACAACGCCTGCTGTGATCCCCCAGACCAGAGTGTCTGCAACGGCTGCCCGCGCGACCGGCACGACGAAGGTTGCGCCGCCCATTACAACAAGCACGACCAAACCGGCGGCAACAACCGCCACGACGCAGCCGACGACAACCACAACCACAATCAAACCGACGACAACCACAACCAAACCGAACGCTACAACAACAACGACCAAGCCAACGGTTGCGACGACCCAGCCGACCACGAAACCTGCCGCATCCTCTACAACCGAAGAGAGTGTGCAGAAACCGTTGGCGAACTATGCCGGAACATATCAGGCCGGCCGATGCAGCCTGACCATCACGCCGAACGGCAAGAATGATGCGACGATAACCGCAACATGGGGCAACAGCGCCTCCTCTGCGGCGGAATGGAAGATGCATGCAAGCTATATCGAAGATACGCAGCGTCTGACTTACAGCGACTGCACGAAGAAAACCGCAACTTACGACGAGAACGGCAACGTTGTTGAGGAAAAAGTGGACTATTCGGGCGGCGTTGGTCGGTTGCAGCTGTTTGGCGACGGCACGTTGCGTTGGGAAAATGAAGAAGAAACGGACGTGTTTGCCGGAATGGTATTTTCAAGGGGTTAATTTCAATCTATAATAGAAAGGGAAGATGATCATGGATTATAATTCACAGCTTTTGGAGATGTTTCAGAATATGTCCGCGTTGGAGCAAAAAGTTTTTGCTTTTGTCCTTTGTGCGGTGTGCTTGCTCTTGGTGGTTGCGGAATGGCTGATTTTCATCAAGGCCGGCGAAAAGGGCTGGAAGTCGCTCATTCCTTTGTACAGAACTTATTTGCTGGTCAAAATTGCTGACGGAAATGGCTGGAAATTCCTGCTGCTCCTCATTCCGTTTGTCAACATCGTGTACGTGATCCTGCTGAATATTCGTCTGGCCAAAGCGTTTGGCAAGGGCGGTCTGTTCGCACTTGGACTGCTTCTTGTCCCGAACCTTTTCACTTTGATTCTCGGCTTTGGTAAGGCGCAGTACATTGCTCCTCGCGGAGAGGCGCACAAGCTTGGCGCATAAATCGCTGAACCCGCTTGCAATGCATTCGGCGACGAACCGAAATCAACACAACAAAGCCAAACAGGACTTGCCCGGTTAAAAGGC
>CAMOCU010000029.1 GCA_946610835.1 uncultured Clostridia bacterium
TCGGCGGATGCGGTCTGGAATTCGGTGAGGGGAGCAGAGTCTTTGCTTTTTTGCGCCTGACGCGCAGCGCACAGCAGGGCGGAAGCGACGGCGTGCTGCAGATTTCGTCCGCTGTTCCCGGCACGTTATATGGCAAGGACAGCGTTCAAAAGGATACGGCATGGTTTCCGGAAACGAGCGTATACTATGCGCGTCAAGCGCATGAAATCGGCGGCAATGCGCAGGCAATGGCGTTGCTCAAACAGCTTGCGCTGCAGGAAAAGGAGACGGATCACTCGGCATGAAAATGCATACGACACGGCACACGCAAACGCGCGGTTTATCGCCGGTACATCTGATTCCGCTGAGTTTTCTGGCGGCGGTTCTTGCGGGGACGCTGCTGCTGCTGTTACCTGTTTCGACAGCGCCTGGCCAGCATACGGATCCCCTGACTGCGCTGTTTACGGCGACGACCTCCGTTTGTGTGACCGGGCTTGTGGTGGTGGATACATATCTGCACTGGAGTCTGTTCGGGAAAATCGTGATTTTATTTTTGATCCAGCTTGGCGGGCTGGGCATCATAACGGTGCTGTCCACATTGATGCTGCTGCTCGGGCGCAAATTTACGCTTTCCGACAGGACGCTGCTAAGCGAAACGTTCAACCTGAGCACCCGCTCCGGGCTGCTGCAGTTCCTTTCCAAAGTCGTTGCCGGCACCTTTTTGATGGAAGGGATCGGCGCCGCGCTGTACTGTGTACGGTTCATTCCGCGTTTCGGCGCCGCGCGCGGAATCTGGTATGCGGTTTTCCATGCCATATCCGCGTTCTGCAACGCCGGGATCGACATTCTCGGCCCGGACAGTTTGTGCGCATGGGCGTCGGACGGATATTTTTTGTGTGTGACCATGGCGCTGATCGTGGCCGGCGGACTCGGGTTTGTGGTTTGGTTCGATCTGACAGATTCCCTGTCCTCACTGCTGCACCGCAAGGATGTTTTGCGGCGCGGAAAACGGCGGCTGAGCGAGCATACGCGCCTTGTCCTGCGCAGTACGGCGGCGCTGATCGTGTTCGGCGCACTGTTTATTTATCTTGCCGAGCGCGAGAATCCTGATACGATCGGGCGGATGCCTGTCGCTCAGGCGCTGCTCAACAGTGTATTTCAATCCGTGACCTTCCGCACGGCGGGTTTTGCTTCGGTGCCGCAGCAATCGCTCACCGATGTATCCTGCCTGGTGGGATATATCTGGATGTTTATCGGCGGTTCGCCGGTCGGCACGGCGGGCGGCGTAAAAACCGTGACCATGTTCATTGTGATCTGGAACGCGTTCTGCTATATTGCGCACCGGCGTTCCACGGCAATCTTCCGCAGGCGCATTTCCGAAACAATGATCCGCAAAGCTGCCGCGATCGTTGTGGTCAGTCTGCTGTTTTCGCTGGCGTTTTCCGCGCTGCTGGCCGCGGTCAGCGGTGCGCCGCTGCGCGATGCGCTGTACGAAATCTTCAGCGCGCTTGCCACGGTCGGACTTTCGCGCGGATTAACGCCGACGCTTGGCGCGGCGTCACGGCTGATTGTGATTTTGTCGATGTATCTCGGCCGGATTGGGCCGATTTCCATGGCGCTGTTTTTTGCCAATGTACGTACCGGCAATCAGGGCACGGAATATGCCGAAGGCAGATTTTATGTAGGATAGGAGTAGAATATGGAACGTTCAATTGCAGTGCTGGGAATGGGCGAGTTCGGGCAGAGCCTTGCGGACAATCTGGCGATTCTCGGTGCGGATGTGATGGTTGTGGATCGTGACCGCGAATTGGTGCAGGAGTATGCGTCCAAGGTAACGGTTTCGGTTTGCGCCGACTTGGCGGATGAGCAGCAGCTCGGGGAGCTGGGGCTGGAGAATATGGATACGGTCGTTGTGGCGATGGGGTCGAGCCTTGCCGCAAGCGTGATGTCCGTGATGGTTGCCAAAGAAAAAAATGTTCCCTATGTCCTTGCCAAGGCGTCGTCGCCGAGCATGGCGGCGATCCTGATGAAGGTGGGCGCGGACAAGGTGTTCAATCCTGAAGAGGAAAGCGGACTGCGCACGGCGCAGATCCTCACTTCGTCCGCATTTTTGGAACTGATCGACGTGGACGATCACTTTTGCGTGGTGGAAATGACGCCGAAAAAGAAATGGATCGGGCGCACATTGGTGGAGCTGGATCTGCGCAGAAAATTGAACGTCAATGTCATCGCTGCCGCGCAGGCGGCAAACGGCTGGCGGTTCGCGGATCCGTATCAGCCTATTACAGAGGATATGCGGCTGCTGGTCGCGGTGGAAAGAAAAGATCTTGCGCGTTTGCGCGGATAAAGGAAGCACTGATTAAATCCGATGCGCACGAAGGAATGGGTCTTTTTCCGCCATATTGCACCAAAAATCCTTGCCTTGCGTCAGCAAGCCGGCAGATTTTTTGTACAATCTGCCGAAAAAATCTCTCGTCCCCTCGTACACCCCGATTTAATCAGCGCTTCCTAAAACATACAGGAGGCAAAAATGAGTATTTATTTTGATGAACAAAAAAAGCTGTTCCGGCTGGATACGAGCGGCAGCAGTTACGTGATCGGCATTTACGATCAGGGTTACCTGCTTGGGCTGTATTACGGCGGTCGGATCGAGGACATGCATTTTGACCGCTTTATGACGCGGATCAATTCTTTTTCGCCGTACAATCCTAAGGTTAAGGACCGGGAATTCACGCCGGACAGCGCGCCGATGGAATACGGCTGCAACGGTGCAGGCGACTTCCGCATTTCCGCCCTTTGCGTGCGCAATGCCAACGGCGACAACGTGACGGACATCCGCTATGCCGCCCATCGGATCTACAAAGGCAAACCGGCCATTGCGGACATGCCGGCAACGTATGCGCTGGACGAGGCGGACTGCACCACGCTGGAGATCGACACGGTCGATCGTGTTACAGGACTGGAAGTGACGCTGGTCTACACCGTTTTTGAAACGCAAAGCGTGATGACCAAAAGTGTGCGTGTACACAACGCCTCCGACTCGCCGCTGGTGATCGAGCGCGTGTTCAGCGCGTGCAATGATTTTCCCACAATGGATTTTGATCTGATTACACTGCACGGCCGTCATGCGCGCGAACGGCACATCGAACGCCGTGCGCTTGTGCATGGTCTGCAGGGTGTGTCGAGCAAACGCGGCGCGTCCAGCCACAACCAGAATCCGTTCGCCGCGCTCGTGCGTTCCGGCGCCACGGAGGAAAGCGGAGAGGCATACGGCTTTAACTTTGTCTATTCCGGAAACTTTTCCGCTGTGGCGGAGTGTGATTACAACGCTTCCACACGCTTTCTGATGGGCATCAATCCCGAAAGCTTTGAATGGACGCTGCAGAGCGGCGAAACGTTCTTCGCGCCGGAAGTTGTGTGCGTGTATACGGACAAGGGCATCGGTGAGATGAGCCGGATCTTCCACAGATTTTACAACCGCAATTTGATCCGCGGCACGTTCAAAGACGCCAAACGCCCGCTGCTGATCAACAGCTGGGAAGCGGCATACTTCGATTTCGACACGCAGAAGCTGCTTGATTTTGCGGACGAGGCCAAGGCGCTGGGAATCGAGATGCTGGTTATGGACGACGGCTGGTTCGGCAAACGAAACGACGACACAAACAGTCTCGGCGACTGGTATGTCAACACCGACAAGCTGCCGGGCGGTCTGCGTCCGCTTGTGGACGGCGTGCACGCCAAGGGAATGAAATTCGGCATCTGGTTCGAGCCGGAGATGATCTCGCCGGATTCAGATCTGTTCCGCGCGCATCCGGACTGGCATATCCATGTGCAGGGGCGCGATCCCATGCTCAGCCGCCACCAGTATGTGATCGATATGTCCCGCGAAGACGTGCGTGCAAACATCTGGCAGCAGATGTACAAGATTTTGTCGGAAAACGACATTGATTACGTCAAATGGGATTTTAACCGCCACATTTCCGACGCGGGCTCTGTGTCGCTGCCGTCGGAACGTCAGAAAGAGTTCTTTCACCGTTACATGCTCGGTACATATGCGCTGCTTGAAAAATTCGTTTCCACATTCCCGAACATCCTTCTGGAAGGGTGCTCCGGCGGCGGCGGACGCTTCGATCCCGCAATGCTGTATTATTCACCGCAGATCTGGACGAGCGACCACACAGATCCGATCGAACGTCTGTTTATCCAGTTCGGCACATCCATGTGCTACCCGACCTCCGCACAGAGCGCGCATGTTTCCGCGTGTGATCGCACCGGGTACGAAACCAAGGGCAATGTGGCCATGTGGGGCACGTTCGGATATGAGCTTGACCCGCGCAAGCTGACCGCGGAGGAGAAAGAGATCGTCCGCCGTCAGATTCAGGATTATCACAAGTATTACGATCTGCACCGCCGCGGCGATCTGTACCGTTTGGTCAGCCCCTTTGAAAACAGGCACTATGCCGCGTGGGAGATCGTCTCGCCCGAAAAGGACGAATGCCTGTTTACGCTCGTCTGCCTGCGCCACTTTTTCTGCGGCAGTTTGTATCTGCGCCTGCGCGGTCTGGATCCGGACAAAATGTACACATGCGACCTGGATGGCGAGCAGTACAGCGGCAATTTCCTTATGCGCGTGGGATACAACATGACCAACCTTGCCAATCAGGACGGCGCGAGCATTCAGATTTTTTTCCACGCTTGACAATTTGCCATATCGTGCTATAATAACGTTGTAAAAATTCTTCGCAGCGAGAACGGGAAAGCGCGGTGCAAATCCGCCGCAACAGCCATTGCCGTAACAGTCGGAATGCCGTCCGCTGCGCCGTATGCAGTCAGGCCGCAAGGTCTGTTCACCTTTGGGCAAACGGAGGGTGAGTCGTACGCACAGCAAATCGCAGGCATATCCATGTGCGCAGTGGATAGGCTTTGTTGTTCATTGTGTGGATACGTGCGTCCTTCCGCCCGGAGGGACGCATAAATTTTAAGAAAAGGGTGAAAACAGTGAACCTCAAAAAAATCGTATCCGCATTCCTTTGTATGCTTCTGCTCGTTTTGGCGGTTGTGCCCTGTGCGGCGGCCGAAGCGGTACAGAGCGTCGTCGTTTCCGTTTTGTATGCCGACGGCGAAACGATCCGTCCGTTTATGGATCTGACTGTTTCCGACGGCGTTTCCGAAGCCTACGGCTACACAGTCGCCGATGTCAATCACAATGGCGAAGCGATCCGCTCCGTCACCGTTCTGGATGCACTTGTGCAGGCGCACGCCGAAACATATGGCACCGCATATACCGCACAGAGTGCAAAAGATTATTTTTATGTAAACAACGGCTATGCGACATCCGCTTTCGGCGCGTCCAAAATGCTCGGCTTTGCTGTCAACGGCGCAACGCCGCACGACGACAAGCTTGTCACGTCCGAGTGGGGCAGCTATTACACCGGCTATGCAATGGATGAAGCTGTTGTGCAGGACGGCGATGTGATCACACTGTATGCCTATACGGACACGCAGGGCTGGTCGGATCTGTTCCCGATCTTTTCCGAAAAATCCATGGATCTGCAGGCGGGCGAACAGACCGCAGTGACGATCCGCGGATACAGCATGGGCTTTTACGGCTGCAATGAGCAGAGCGTGATCGACGCCAACACGATTCCCCTGACCGGCGCTGCTGTCAGCTGGACGCAGGACTTTAAGACGTATCAGCCTGCCGGTTCACCCGATGCGCTGGGCAAGCTGGAGCTTACCGCGCCGCAGACGGAAGGGGAATGGTATCTTGTTGTGCGTGGTGCAGCGAACGGAACGCCGGTTGTGGCCAGTGCATGCTGCGTGCATGTCGGCGAGGATCCCGCAAAGGATGCGCGCTGGTTCCCGATCGGACTGCGTCCGGTGTGCACACTGCGCGACAAAGTTCTGACGATCGGCGTCAATCTGCATTTGCGCGACCGCAACGGCAAGGCGGATGACTGCTGGGCGGTGTATGCGCTGCAGATCGTCTTTAACGGACTGCACACGCAGTTCCGGATTCTTCACGGCGTTTAAGCAAACGCGTTACATCAAAAGAGAAGGGGATGACCGGTATGAAACGAAGGATGCGGATTCTTTGCTGGATTCTGGCGATTGTGTGTCTGGGAAATGTGTGCGCTGCGGCGGAAGTGTATGACGGCGCGCTGCCGGCCAACGCGGACGAGGCGCAGCTGATCTGGACATACCGCGCCGGAACGGATTACAAAAACGCACCGACCATACCGGTTTATTTCGACGGAAAAGTCTACTTCATGCATGACCGCACGCTGACGTGCGTGGACGCGTCCGACGGGAAGCTGGTTGCAGAATGTGCGCTGTCCGGCCGTAATCAGTATACGCAGGTGCCTGTACTCTGTACGGACACGATGGTATACTGCCCCATGGACGGCGGCAAGGTGCAGGCAGTCTCCCGGCGGGATATGCGTGCGGCGTGGATGTTTACCGATCCGCTCGGCGGACAGGGTCTGTCACAAATTGTCACAGATGGCGAGCGGCTGTATACCGGATTCTGGAACGATGACGAAGAAACGGCGGATTATGTTTGTCTGGATGCGCGGACGGGCGATTGCCTTTGGACGATTCCGCGCACGGGCGGATATTACAGAACATTTTGTGCCGTGACATCGGGCAGAGTGATCCTCGGCGGCGAGGACGGTTCTGCAAAGATGGGTACCGGGAATCTGCTGTGTGTTGACAAGCGCACGGGCGAGGTGCTCGATGCACTCGGCGGCATTTCCGGCGATCTGCGTTCCGGCATTGCGGCCGACGGCAATTCGTTTTATTTTGCTACAAAAGGCGCCATGCTGTATAAGGTTACGCTGACCGACGACAAGCTGACGCTTGCAGGCCGGCTGCCGCTGCACGGGGACTGCACCGCAACACCGATTGTTTACGGCGGCAAGGTTTATGTTTCCGCCATGTCGGGGCGCTTTCGCGGCGAGGTGCTTGTGGCAGATGCGCAAACGCTTGCGGTTGAGAAAACGGTTCCGATCCGCCAGTATCCGCAGGGCGACGCGCTGCTGTGCACGGCGCAGTCGATGCGGCTGTATACAACATACAACAGCGCACCCGGAGGGTTGGTGGTTGTGGATTTGCAGACGGGTACGTCCGCGGATCTGTTTGAACCGGACGAGGGGATGCGCAACTATTGTACCAGCAGCGTGCAGGCCACGCCTGACGGCATGCTGCTGTACAAAAACGATTCGGGCACGATCTTCGCCGTCGGCAAAAAGCCGGAAAAACCGCTGACGTTCTGGCAAAGGCTTGTGAAGCGGGTGCGGGATTTTTTTCAAAAGTTTTTTTCTTTCTTTAAGGGGACACGCAAATGAAACGATACATCGTCTGCCTTTTGCTGTGTGTACTCTGCCTGCACGCGTGTGCAAGCCGTCCGCAGCCGTCGGTTCAGCCGCAGGCGTCTGTTAAAACAACAACCACCGCAACCACAACTTCCACGACGCAGCCGGCTGTGCTTGAGGTTTATCACGCCGTGACGATGACGGAAACGGAAACGGATGTTCCGGTGCAAACGGTTTCCCGTGCGGCAGAAACATCGCAGCAGGCCGAAACCGTAACCACCGCGGCGCCGCGCACAACGGCGGCCGTTTCGGAAACATCCAAAGCGGCCGAAACAACGACCAAGCGCACGCATCTGCTGAAAATGCCGGAGCATGTTACACAGACGACCGCCGCCAAAACGACCGCCGCGGCTTCTTCCGCATCTTCCACAGCGACGACCAAAACGGTGACGACCACGGCCGCAACCACAACCACGGCTTACAAGGGCGGTTCGGTTGTTCCGTTGCAGACAGTGCCGTCGGGCACTGCGGCGCAGGCGTCGTATTGTACGATCACGATCTCCTGCGGTGAGATCCGGGACAATCCGGACAAGCTGAAAAAGCCGGAAAAGCTGGCCTTCGTGCCGCAGGACGGCTATATTCTGCACAATCTGACCGTTTCCTTCACGCCCGGCGAGACGGTGTACGACGTTTTGCGCCGCGTGTGCGAAACGCACGTTTGCGCGTCCGGTTGCACATTTTGTACAAAAGACGGCAAAATTCAGATGGAGTCGTCCTTCACGCCGGTGTATGATTCTTATTATGTCGAGGGTATCCACCAGATTTACGAAAAGGATTGCGGCGGTACATCCGGCTGGACGTATTATGTCAACGGTACTTTTCCGCACGTCGGTTCCAGCCAGTATACGCTCAGCAGCGGCGACAGAGTCGAATGGGTGTTTTCCATTGAAAAGGACGGGATCGAGTAGTCCCGGAAGTCAGAAAATTTCGCAGCGCAGCGCGTCGGATTTGGTTCCGGCGCGCTTTTTCTCAACAAAGTTTGAGGTTTATTATGTGCGTATCGTATTGTGACGCCTGCAAGAGCGTGGTATAATACTTCCGATAAAAATGGGAGGTACGGCTGTGAGAACATATGAGTATTCGGACGCGCTGCGGGATGATTTCGGCGGGATGCACATCCGTCGGCGCAGAATTGACGCGCAGTTTCCGTTTGCACGCACTTCCACAGCGTGGCGTATCATTTCCGGCGCGGTGTATTACGGCTTGGCGGCGCCTCTCGGCTTTTTGGTCGACAAGGTTT
>CAMOCU010000030.1 GCA_946610835.1 uncultured Clostridia bacterium
CGATTCGATGCAGATCTATACCGATCTTTCTGTTTCCACAGCCAAACCGACGCTTTCGGAAATGCAGGGTGTGCCGCACCATCTGCTGGATTTTCAATCGCCTCGGGAACCGTTCAGCGTGGCGGATTACTGTGCGCGCGCGCATGCGTGCGCCGCAGAGATTTTCCGGCGCGGAAAGCTGCCGATCCTTTGCGGCGGAACGGGTCTTTATCTGCAGTCTTTCCTCGAAAATCTTGATTTTGCAGGCGACGGCGCCGACCCGGCGCTGCGGCAGTCCTTGCAGGCGCTTGCCGCGCAGGAAGGCGCCGAGGCCGTGTGGCGCAAACTTTGCGACGTTGATCCGCAGGGCGCGCAGACGCTGCATCCGAACAATCTCGGCCGCGTGATCCGCGCGTTGGAGATTTACGCAGCAAGCGGCCGGACGATGGCCGAACAGCGCGCGCTCTCGCGCCGGAATTCGTCGCCGTACCGCAGCTGCGTTCTGTGCCTCGATTTTCGGGACAGGCAGGTATTGTACGACCGGATCAATCGCCGCGTCGATCAAATGCTTTTGCGCGGGCTGGAAGCGGAAGCGAAAGCTTTCTTTCAGAAGTTCGGTACCGAATCATCTACAGCCAAACAGGCCATCGGTGTCAAGGAATTTCTGCCGTATTTCCGCGGCGAATGCACCCGTGAGGAAGCGGTAGAGCGGATTAAACAGGAAACGCGGCGCTACGCCAAGCGTCAGCTGACCTGGCTGCGCCGGATGGAAGGGACGCACATGCTTTATGCGGATGTGTCGCCCGATCTGTTCCGCGATGCGGTGTCCGCGGCGCGGCAGAGCGGCATTTTTACGGAATAATTTATTTTTTTTGCGGCAGCTTTTGCGGCTGTTCGGGCAGGGAGGTGTGCTTGTGGCAGCGAAACACAGGAAAAAACGACGGACGAGCCGTTTCGGCACCGAGCATCGGGTTCGCCGCGCGCTGATTGTTCTGCTTGTGCTTTTGCTTGCGGGCTTCGGCATTTATGAGGCGTATTCGCTCAACCAGAACCCGATCCGCACCTTTACCGCGGTTCAGGAGACGATGCGCGACACGGTGCGCGCGACAGCGTTTATTCTGCGCGACGAGCAGAGCATTCAGGCGGATCTGTCCGGGTACACGGTTTTGTTTGTGCAGGACGGCGAGCGGGTCGAAGCGGACGCTACGATCGCCGCGCGTTTTCCCGACGCAGGGTCTGCGCAGCGGTATGCTCAGTCGATCGACCTGCGCAGGGATTACGAGCGTTACGTCGCGCTTTCCGCCGGGCGGGAATATTCATCGATGAAGGTGACGTCGCTGATGCGCAATGCCGCGGACAGTATGTGCGCGTTTTTGCAGGCGACGGATTACGGTGCGATTGATTCCGCGCGCCGCAGCGAAACGGCTTATCTTGACCGCGAGACCGCGCTCGAAATCGCGATCGGCGGCAGCATCGACCTGTCCGGAAAAATTGCCGAGCTTTCGCAAAAAATTCAGGCGCAGGACGCCATGGAGGGCGATTATGAAACGATTTCCACAGGCGTGGAAAACGGCGGCTATTTCTTTTCCGAAACAGACGGCTGCGAGGATGTGCTGAGTTATGACGACGTCGGTTCGCTCACGGTCGAACAGCTGCAGACCGCGCTCAAGGAAAAAACGACGCACGCCGACGGCGGCAAGGTGGTCAAAAGCCATGTGTGGTACATTGCCGCGCTGGTGGACGCCAAGACCGCCGAGACGCTGTCCGATCAAAAGGGCAGCGTGGGGATCTGCTTCCCGCAGACCGGCGTGCAGGATGTTACCGCACAGATTGAATATATCAATGCCGGCGCAGACGGCCGCAGCGTGGTGGTGTTCCGCTGCATCGAAGTGAGCGAACAGCTGCTGCGCCTGCGCAAAGAAGAGATCGACATCGTGCTCGGCGAACAGACGGGATTCAAGGTGCCCAATACCGCCATCCGCGTGCTGGATATCGACGGCGAACAGGTGCGCGGCGTGTATGTTCTGCGCGGCAACATCGTTTCGTTCCGCCGGCTTAATCCTGTGCTTACGGGGGAGGATTATGTGCTGTCCGCCCCTTCGATGACAGGGAATTATCTGCGTCTGTATGACGAAATCATTTCGGGAGGCAAAAATCTGCATGATGGAGCAGTCGTATATCAATGAGGGCAAAAAACGCGTAGAGGAATGCTGGAAAGCTGTTCGCTGCGCGGTGGAGGAGGCCGCTGTGCAGGCGGGGCGCGACCCGGCCGACGTGCAGCTTATGGCCGTGACCAAGACGGTCGAGCCGGTGTACATCAACCACGCCATCTCTTTGGGCGCGCATCTGATCGGAGAGAATAAGGTGCAGGAATTCCTCGGCAAAAAGCCGGAGCTGCGCGGCGAATACAGTGCGCATCTGATCGGTCATCTGCAAACCAACAAGGTTCGCCAGATCGTCGGGCAGGTCGATGTGATCCAGTCGGTCGATTCCGTCAAGCTTGCGCGGGAGATCGGCAAGTATTCCGAAAAGCTCGGCATTGTCAGCCGCGTTTTGCTCGAGGTCAACATCGGCGCTGATCCCGGTAAATTCGGCATTGCACCCGACGCGCTGGCGGAAACAGCCGCCGAAATCGGGGAAATTCCCGGCGTTCAGGTGCAGGGATTGATGACGGTTCCGCCTTTTGATGCGGATTTGACAAAAACATCGGGATTTTTTTCAAATATGCATCAACTGTTTATTGACATTGGCCAAAAAAAATTACATAATGTAAGTATGCATATTCTATCTATGGGCATGTCCGGGGATTATCCTGCGGCGATCCGGGAGGGCGCAACGCTTGTCCGGGTTGGTACGGCGATCTTCGGCGCGCGCAATTACAGATAATTTTGCTGTTCTGTTTTATGTGTAAACTTTAAAATATTTTTCGGGAGGACTACACTATGGGACTTATGGACAAGATCAAGGATCTGGCAAAGATCACCGACGAGGGATACTTCGACGGCGGCGACGATCAGGACTATGCGGACGATTACACGGATGAAGGCTATGAGGAGAACGATGCCGACATCTATTCCGCTCCGGTTCGCGAAAACGCCCCGCGCGAGGAATCCTACAGCCGCAGACACGTCAACTATCAGGCGGCCGACCGCGACAGAAACCGTGTGGTGGATATCCACTCCGGCGCGCGTTCGCAGGTTGTGTTCAAAAAGCTGGACAAGTTTGACGACGTGGGTGCTGTCGCCGATGTGCTCAACGAGAAAAAGATTGTGATCCTCAATCTGGAAACCTGCCCCAACGACGTTTCCAGACGCGTGCTCGATTTTCTGTACGGCGTGGCGTATGCCAACTCCGGCGAAATCAAGCGCGTGGGCGGCAGAGCGTATATCATTACGCCCTATAACGTGCCCGTTTCCGGCGAACTGCTGGACGAGATCGAAAGCACTGCCGGCACCGTTTAATGCCGCATAGATTTCAGCGCAAACTTCAGCTTGAATGGAATTCGCCGAACTGTGCAGAAATCTCCGGACAGATGTCCGGGCGTTCACGTTTTTTGCGCATACCGGCGATGGTTCTTGCAACGCAATCCGCACATCGGGTCGTGCGGCGTTGCTTTATTTCCCGTTTCAGGATCGGGTAAGTGGAAGGAGAGAGTACCATGCTTGCACCCGGACAAATCAAAGGGTATCAGTTTCAGTCCGCCGGACAGGACGTCTACAGAGCGGACGAGGTGGACAATTTTATCGAAGCGGTCAGTTCCGCATATGAAAAGATTTACAACGAAAACGGCGATCTGATCAAGCGCATCAATCTGCTGGCCGACAAAGTCAAGGCATATCAGGAGCAAGAGGAGCTGATCAAAAAGACGCTGCTTATTGCGCAAAAGCAGGCCGACGAGCTTGAAAAAAGCTCCAAAGAGCGCAGCGAAGAGCTGATCTCCGGCGCGGAGAAACAGTACAACGAAAAGAGCGCTGCCGCTGAAAAGCGGGCAAAGGATCTGCTCGCTGCCGCCGAGGAGCGCGCACGCAAGATCCTGTCCGAAGCCAACCAGCACTCCGCGGATACGCTGCACGGCGCAAGCGCCACGGCGGAAAAAACCGTCAGCACCGCAAGGGGCAAAGCGGCGATGATCCTGGCCGAGGCCAAGAATAAGGCGGAAAAAATGCTCAGCGATGCGCAGAATCGTTCCAACGAAATTCTCGGTTCGCTCAAGGGCGAGGTCGAAAACGAAAAAAAGGCGCTGGACACTGTCCGTGCCCAAAGCCGCGAATTCAAAAAGAGGATCACAGAGTCCTATTACGAGCAGATCGGCATGGCGACGCAGCTGCTCAGTTTCGTCGACGGCGAGGATGCTGTGGTGCAGAACGCGATTCAGGCAGCCCAGAACGTGCCTGCGGTTGAAAAGCCCGAAAGCGTAACGATTCCGCAGTACGACGTCGAACCGCAGGTCGAACTGCCGGATACGGATACATATCTGCAGGACGACGACGATCTGTTCACCTCTGTGCTCGAAGAGCTGGTGAGCGAGGATGAACCGGCCGCACAGAGCGAGCCGCAGATCGAGGATATTTCTTCTTTCTCCACGCCCGAAGCCGAGGAAGCGTCCGAGAAACCGGAGCAGGGATTCTCGTTTGTCAACGGATTCGGCGAATTCGGCGAGAGCATCTCCACGCCGGATGCGGATACCGAAATCGAGGAAGTGCCCGTTGCCGAAATCAACGATATTTTCAGCAGCGCGCTGTCCCAGTCCCCCGAAGAGCCGCAGCCTGCTGCCGCACCTGTTGAGGAGGAAAACGCGGCGCCCTTGCGCGATCTGAAGGAAAAGTACGCCTCCACACCTGTGCAGCCGCCGCAGCCGCAGCAGAGCGAGTTCGGCGGATTTTCCGCGCGAATGAATGATATGCTGCCGGACGAGCAGCCCGAACCGCCTACGCGTGCCGTTCCGCTCCGCCAGCTCGAGGAAGAACCCGAGCCGCGGGACGAAGAGAAGCCCGAGAAGCCGGCCAAGCCGGAAAAGAAGCGTCACAGACTGTCCCTGTTCAGCCGTTACGAGGATGACGAGGACGAGGACGAGGACGACGACGATTACGACGAGGATGACGAAGACGACGATGAGGACGACGAAGAGGACGGCGGCTTCCGCGGCTTCTTCCGCAAGTCCTGAATCTGAAAGGCCGTAAGGCGCGTCTTTTGCGTCAAAAGGAGTTCACATGCGCAAAATCTGGATCCCGGTGAGTATTGCCGCGCTTGCTGCGGCGGATCAACTGCTCAAACGGTGGGCGCAGTCCGCGCTCTCCGGCGGCCGCGTGCATACGTTCGGCGGTCTGTTTGCCCTGCGCTATGTGCGCAATACCGGCGCCGCGTTCAGCCTTCTGAGCGCGCACACGGGGCTTTTGAGCGCGTTTTCCGCTGCGATGATTCTCGCGTGTCTGGCGTTTTTGCTGTTTGGCAAGGCGCGCGGCAGGCTTGCCGATATTGCGCTGACCATGGTTTGCGCAGGAGGAATCGGCAATCTGATTGACCGTATCCGTCTGGGATATGTGACGGATTACATCGAGCCGCTGTTTGTGCAGTTTGCCGTGTTCAATTTTGCGGACATCCTGATTACTGTCGGCGCGATTTTGCTGGTCGTCTGGCTTGCGCTGGATGCACGCCGCGGCAAGCGCACGCCCGCAGCATCGGGGGAGGACGCGGCGCAGTGAAAGAATACATCGTGCCCGAAACGCTGGACGGCGAGCGCGCGGACAAAGCGCTGAACGTGCTCGAGCCGCAGTGGTCGCGGGCGTTTATCCAAAAAATGATTGCGCAGCAGCGGGTCAGCGCCGAGGGAAAGATACTGGAAAAAAGTATCCGCCTGCGTGCGGGAATGCACCTGTGCGTCGAGGAACTCCAGCTGCGCGAGATCGAAGCGGTGCCGCAGGACATTCCGCTGGACATCCGCTACGAGGACGACGACCTGCTGGTCGTCAACAAGCCGCGCGGGATGGTGGTGCATCCGGCGCCCGGCAACCCGGACGGGACGCTTGTCAACGCGCTGCTGTTTCATTGCGGCGGCAGTCTGTCCGGCATCAACGGGGAGATCCGCCCCGGCATAGTACACCGGATCGATAAGGACACCAGCGGACTTTTAATCGTGGCCAAAACGGACGCCGCACACCGTGCCCTGGCACAGCAGATCCAAGCTCATACCTTCCGAAGAGAATACAGAGCTGTGCTGCACGGGCATCTGCGGCAGCCGCAGGGGACTGTGGACGCTCCCATCGGCCGCAGCGAAAAGGATCGCAAAAAAATGTGCGTTACCGCGGTGCATTCCCGCTCTGCCGTGACGCATTACACGGTGCTCGAGGATTACGGCGCGTTTTCCTACGCGGCGCTGCGGCTGGAGACAGGCCGCACGCACCAGATCCGGGTGCACATGGCTTATATCGGTCACCCCGTGGCGGGCGACCCGGTCTACGGGCCGAAAAACGGCGTAACGCGTCTGGGCGGCCAGTGCCTGCACGCGGGACTGATCGGATTCGATCATCCGTCAAACGGACGGTACATCGAGATCCGTGCGGAAAATCCGCCGTACTTTGAAGCATTTCTCGCCGAGATCCGGCGAACTTACGGGAGGGATCCATATGCAGAAGGATAGCAAGATCATCGTGATTATCACATCCGTGATCGCGGCCGCGGCTGTTTGCGTGCTGCTGTTTTTGGGTGTGCATTATCTGTTCGGCAATCCTGCGGGCTGGATCGTTTCCGCAGACATGAAAACATTCACCGTGGTCGCGGGCGGCGATTATTCCGCCGCAGAGATCGCGGACTATATGCGCGAAATGCGCAGCAGTGCGCAGGACTATCTCAGAATCAGCGACCGGCTTTACTGTGCCGTCGGCGACGAAACGTACGCCGCGTTGGACGGCATGATGCTCTCGCAGGGGTGGGAGTACATCGGCCACGACGGCAACATGCAAACCATGCGCTGTTATTATCAAAACGGCAAAGCGTGCTGGGTGCGCGTGGAATACGACATCAACCAGGTCTGGTGTCTGTGGAACATCGGCAACCAATTTGAATACGACCTGAAAAAAGACGGCTACAAAAATATGTAATATTTCGATAGACTTTAGGAGGTGGCTGTGTTGACAGCAGCAGAAAAGAAAGCATTGCAAATCACCGCCTGCAAGGTACGCATGGGCATCGTGGAGAGCGTTTTCCAGGCCAAAAGCGGACACCCCGGCGGTTCTTTGTCCGCCGCGGATGTTATGACATACCTGTATTTCAAGGTCATGCGTGTGGATCCGCAAAATCCGTCCTGGGCCGAGCGCGACCGCTTTGTTCTGTCCAAAGGACACGTTTCGCCCTGCCTGTATTCCGTGCTCGCGCAAAAGGGCTTTTTCCCCGTTGAGGAACTGAAAACGTTCCGCAAGGTGGAATCCCGCCTGCAGGGACACCCCAGCATGCGCTACACGCCCGGCGTGGACATGAGTTCCGGCTCGCTCGGGCAGGGGATCTCCACCGCAGTGGGTATGGCGCTCGGCGCCAAGCTCGACGGCAAGGGCGTGCGCGTGTACACCATGCTCGGCGACGGCGAAATCGGCGAAGGTCAGGTTTGGGAAGCGGCGATGTATGCCAGCGCCAAAAAGCTGGACAACCTTGTTGCTGTGATCGACAACAACAACCTGCAGATCGACGGTACGCTCGAGGAGGTCAATTCCCCCTATCCGATCCCCGAAAAGTTCGCGGCCTTCGGCTGGAACGTGATCGAGATCGACGCGCACGACTTTGACCAGATCGAGGATGCGTTCGCCAAAGCAGCCGCCTGCACCGGCAAGCCTACGGCCATCATCGCCAAAAGCGTCAAGGGCAAGGGCGTTTCCTTTATGGAAAATCAGTGCAGCTGGCACGGTTCCGCGCCCAATGCGGAACAGTACGCCGCCGCAATGCAGGAACTGAACGCCGCGCTGGCGGAATTGGAGGGTTAATCATGGCAGATACAGTGAAAATCGCAACCCGTGACAGTTACGGCAAAGCGCTCGTCGAAATGGGCGCAACCAATGAAAAGCTGATTGTTCTGGACGCGGATCTGGCCGCCGCCACCAAAACGGGCGGATTCAAAAAGGCTTATCCCGACAGATTCTTTGACACAGGCATCGCCGAATGCAACATGATGTGCATCGCGGGCGGTCTGGCCACCATGGGCTACACCGTCTTTGCCAGCACGTTCGCCATGTTTGCCGCCGGCCGCGCATTTGAACAGGTGCGCAATACCATCGGCTATCCGCACCTCAACGTCAAAATCGGCGCAACACACGCCGGTATTTCCGTCGGCGAGGACGGCGCGAGCCACCAGTGCTGCGAAGACATCGCGCTCATGCGCACGATTCCCGGCATGACGATCCTCAACCCCGCGGACGACGTCGAAGCCCGGCAGGCCGTGTATGCCGCCGCCGCGATGGACGGCCCGGTGTATATGCGCTTCGGCCGTCTGGCGGTTCCGGTCATTTTCGGCCAGGATTATAAATTTGAAATCGG
>CAMOCU010000031.1 GCA_946610835.1 uncultured Clostridia bacterium
CGCCGAAAAGCTCCGCGTTGGACTTGGACGGAAAATCTGATCCGCCGGATGCAAATCCGTACGTCACCTTGGATACGGGGATGATCGTCACACCGCCGGCCTCCACCGGATCACCGATGATGGTGCTGACATCCACCAGATCACGAACCTTTTCGATTGTGGTACCGAGGATGCCTGCCGCCGCATTTTCTTTACTCATGCGTCTTCCTTCCTTTCTATGGGTACAGTTTGATTTTTCTTGTTTCGGGACGCTCTCTTTTTGGCCTTGAGAAACGCGATAACCGCACGCACGCCGAAGCGCACAAGAGCGTTTGTTAAACGGATCGGCCGCAGCGAAAGGCGGAATCGCAGCGCCGCGGAACTTTGATTGGCCAGGTAATCCGGCCGAATATCTGCATCATATTGCCGGATTTTGAGCTGGGTACAAAGGTAGCCGAGCGCCGGATACACCGCCGCGCACGTTTTACCGTACGCTAAAGCTGTTTCGGCAGCGTCCGGTTTGGTCACAACCAGCCGCAAGAAGAGTTTTTCGACCACAAAAGATCGCTTGAAAATATCGCCGAGCATCGTATTCAGCGCATGTAAAACGTCGCTTATAAAGCGAATCGTTCCGTCAAATCCCTGCTCTTTATAGAACCGAACGACAAAATTGTCGCCCTTTGGTTTCTCTTTCTTTGACTCCTCGGGCGTTTTCTCCTCCTCAGGCTCCTTTGGCTCTTTAGGCTTTTTTTCTTTTTGGGGATTTTTATTATCTTTTGCGGGAAACAGATGGAATTTTAAGAACAGAACCTGCGCCCACACCTCGAATGTATCCTCGTAAAACAGTTCCACAGATATTTTGACGCAGAAAAGCAACACGATCAGCGCAATAATGCCCAGCAGGATATACAGTGCGATCATGGTCAACCCCTCCTTTGTAAAAATATCTGCACAGATCATTCAGGCAGCGCGTACATTTCCTCGCCGTCCTCCGGCACATCGTAAAACCGGTACTGGTTTTCGTCCACCGCTTCCTCCTGCGGGGGCGCAGGCTCCTGCTCGACGGGTTCCGGCTTCGCCTCGTCCAGGATGTCCTCCAGCTTCGGCAGATCCTTTTCCGGCAGCTCCGGCAGCTCCGCAAGCGAGCTCATGCAGAAACATTTCAAAAAATCTGCCGTTGTACCATACAGCAGCGGTCTGCCCGGCAGTTCCAGCCGCCCCTTCTCTTCCACAAGCCCTTTTTGGCAAAGTGTATTGACCACGCTTGAACAATCCACGCCGCGCACCTGCTCGATGTATGCCTTGGTCACGGGTTGGTTGTACGCAATGACAGCCAGCACTTCAAATGCCGCGGGAGAAAGCGGCGCGTTTTTCTTGACTTCCAAAACGCCGCGGATCGTGTCCGCAAAGCGGGTACGCGTGCACAGCTGGTAACGGTTTTCCATACGCAGCAGACAAAGGCCGCTTTCACGCTCGTCCAGCTCGGCCTTTAACCGATCCAGAATTTTTTCGGAATATTCCTCGTCCAGTTCCAGCGCCTGAGCAATCCTCTCCAATTCCAGCGGCTCTCCGCTGGCAAATAGGATTGCCTCGGCAGCAGCCTGCAAATCCTGTACCTTCAATCCGATTCCTCCGCAACTTGCTTCAATTCAATCGTAGCCTGTTCGCCGTCTCCCTCGATCACCACGCGCTTTGCCTTGCACAAAGAGAGGATCGCCAGAAATGTTGCGACCATTTCCGAACGGGATGTGGACGCCTCAAACAGTGACAAAAAGCGGTTCCTGCCCGTTCCGGTCAACCGTTCCAACAAAAAGGCAACACGCGACTGAACGGACACAATCCGATGCGCCACAATCCGGGAAAACGCCTCGACCGGCGGCGGCAGACGGCGCTTGCCTTTGCCCACAGCGGAAATATACGCTCTGTAAATCTCATACGGTTCATGGGAACGCGTATATTTCATGTCCACAGGAAACTGTACCGGCTCGCGTTCAAAATAGCCGAAGCCGTTGGCCTGCTCCTCAAGCTTCCCGGCAAGATACTTGCAGTCCTGATAGGCCAGCAGTTCTCCCTTCAGCTCCTGTTCCAGTTGATCCGCCTCGTCGTGCACGGGCAGCAGCGAAACGGTTTTGATATACACAAGCCGCGCCGCCATTTCAAGGAATTCACTTGCGACGTCAAGGTCGTCCAGCTGCATCTGCCGCACTGCCGCAAGATACTGCTCGACAAGCTCCAGAATCGGCACGTCGTGAATGCTGAGCTTATGCTTGCTGATCAAGTGCAGCAGCAAATCCATCGGCCCTTCAAAGCAATCGAGCTTGTATGATATTTTCTCCATCGGCTCCTCCTCAGACCGCACCGCGCACAATCAGCGACGCAAGCGCATTCAGCAGCCGCATCAGGGCTTCGGAAAGGAAATTCAGCGGAAGCGACAGCGCACCGGTCAGCATCAGCACAAACAGTGCAATCATAATATAACGCTCGTACTGCATGATTTTATAATAATACTGATTGGGAATCAGCGCAAACGCAATTCTTGATCCGTCCAGCGGCGGAATGGGCAAAAGATTGAATACAGCCAACGAAACATTGATGCTTGCCGCGTAAAAAAAGAACAGACAAAAAACATGCGCCAGATCGGTATTGTTCAAAAATACGGCGCAGATCCGATAAATGATCAGGAACACAAACGCCATCAGGAGATTGGAGACGGGCCCTGCCAACGCAACAAGCGCCATGCCCCCCTTCGGATTTTTAAAATTGCGCATATTGAACGGGACAGGCTTTGCATATCCATAGCCGACCAGCAGGATCATCAGACAGCCCCACAAATCCAGATGCGCCAAAGGGTTGAGCGTCAATCTGCCTTGACGGCGCGCTGTAGGATCGCCCAGTTTATCCGCCGCAACGGCATGCGCAAACTCGTGAATGGGCAATGTGCAGAAAACCACAAAGATACTGGAAAACACGCCGACAAGCGCTTCCAGCATGGAACCGCCGCGAATCAGCCGCAACAACATAGATTCAATAATCCTTTCCCTGAAGATTTTACAGTCACAAACCGCGGAACGCCGAGATAATCCGGCGCAATTTCACCGCCTTGCGGAAACAGAGCTGCAACCTGTTCCGGCTGCCCTTCGCCACATTCCATTGAAAGCACGCCGCCTTCACGCAGTGCGGGATACCATTGCGCGCGCAGCGCACGATAAAACATCAAGCCGTCCGCGCCGCCGTCCAACGCCTCACGCGGCTCGTGCTGCACTTCGCGCTGCAGAGTGTCCATTTCAGCAGCAGGAATATACGGCGGATTTGAAACGATCACATCCGGCGCAGGCAATCCGTGCGGAAAGCCGCGAAACAGGTCATGCTGCAAAACAGTAACGTTGCGCACGCCGATTTGATCGGCATTTTTTCGACAAAGTGCAACCGGATCGTCATATTTATCCACAAGGAATACGTGCGCATCCTGCCTTTCCGCAGCCGCGCTGAGTCCGATGCAGCCTGTTCCGGCACACACATCAAACAGAATACCGTTCGGCGGCAGACTGCGGATTGCGGTGTGCGCAAGATACTCTGTTTCCGGCCGCGGAATCAATACACGGGGACGTACCGAAAACGTGTGCCCATAAAAATCCCATTCGCCGAGAATGTACTGCAGCGGTTCGCCCTGCACCCTGCGCGCGATATAAGAATGGTATTCCTGCGCAATCGCATCGCACGGCAGCGTGTCATACTGCATGCGAAGATGCGTCCCATCCAGTCCGGATGCCTTCTGCAGCAGACACCGCGCGTCAAATTCTGCGTCCGGCACTCCGGCTTGCAGAAGCACGGATGCACCAGCCTTCAGCAGCGAATGGTACGATTCACTGTGCATCTTGCTGCGGGTCCTGCTGCGCTTGCACGTCGTCCGCTGCATTCGGTTCTTCGTCGTCGAGAACCGCCTTGAGCGACGCAATGCCGACTTCGATGATGTCGTCCGTCGGCTCCTTGGTCGTAATGCGCTGCATCCAAAGACCGGGTGCGGCGCAGATCGTCACGAAAAGGTTGTCGTGTTTGCCGGCATAACGGATGAATTCAAACCCGATACTCATGATCACAGGGATCAAAAGCAACTTCAGCAGCACCCACAGAATCGTAATTTCCGTGATCTTTGTGCCGTTGAACACAATGGACATGACCGCCGCGAGCAGAATACTCAGGATGATCGTCACAAACAAAAAACTAGTGCCGCAGCGTGGATGAAAACGTGTCTGGCGGCGTACATTGTCGACCGTGAGCGGAAGCCCGGCTTCCAGACACGCAATGGATTTATGCTCCGCACCGTGATACATAAACAGCCGTTTCATTTCTTTCATCAAGGAAACCGAGGCCATGTAACCGACGAAAATTGCAATCTTAACCACGCCCTCAATCAAAGGCCGCCACAGGATGCTGATGTTCGTCAGGTACCGTATTCCTTTGAAAATATAAGACGGCAGTGCAATAAACAGTCCGAACGAAAGCGCAAACCCGAGAACAGCAGAGATCACGCCGATCACGTTCATCATCTTGGGGCCGAAATGATCGGACAGCCACTGATCGAGTTTGGACATTTCTTCGCCGTCTGATTCAACATCCAAACTTGTTTTTTCCGCGGATTCCATCAGGCATTGGTAGCCGAAAATCATGTTTTCCACAAAGGAAATCGGCCCGCGTATAAAAGGCAGTGCACAGAATTTATATTTGTCGCGCAAGCGTTTCGGGTGTTTGGGCGTTACCTCAATTGAACCGTCCGGCATGCGCAGCGCCATTGCCGCACCTTTGGGGCCGTTCATCATGATGCCCTCCATGAGCGCCTGCCCGCCAACCGTTGCAAGATAGCGGCACTGTTTGGGTGCATTCTTTTTAGCCATTTTCCAATCCTCCTTCTTGTGTGCTCTGAAGTGGTAAAGTGATGCATACGTTTGTTCCTACGCCGGGCGCACTTTCCAAACGAAGCTCCCCGCCGTGCAGCCGAATGATTTCGTCCGCAACTGCCAATCCGATACCGGAGCCGCGTACGGTGGAATCCGCCTTGTAGAATTTCTCTTTGATGTGCGGCAAATCTTCGGGAGCAATCCCCTTTCCGTTGTCCCGGATAAAGATGCGGATGCGCTTTGGCGACTGCGCCGTTTCAATGCGGATGGTGCCGCCCTTGGGGGTATATTTCAACGCGTTGTCGATGATATTGATAAACACCTGTGTGATTCTGTCCGGGTCACCGTAAATGGGCGCCTGCGCGTCGGAAACGTCATAAAACAGCGTCTTACCCTCGCGCGCAGCACGCTGCTGGAACGTAAACACGGAATCCTCCAGCTGCGCGAGAACATCCATCGCCACACGGCGCAATTTCAAGCTGCCGCTTTGGATGCGGGAAAAATCGAGCAGATCCTCAACCATACCGCCCAGACGATCGGTCTCGCTGAGAATCACGTCCATACCTTTTTTGTACAGAAGGGGATCCTCTCCGCCGACCTGCCGCAGCGTTTCCCCCCAGCCGCGGATCGCCGTCAAAGGCGTGCGCAGCTCGTGGGAGACTGTGGAGATAAAGTCGTTTTTCATATGCTCCGCCGCACTGATCTCCTCGGCCATGTTGTGCACGGCGGTACACAGCGCGCCAATCTCATCGCGGCCGGAATAGGCGATGCGCGTATCGTAATCGCCCTTGGCAATCCGATCCGCGGCCTTTGTGGTGTTGTTGACCGCCAGCACGAGTTTTTCAATATACAATGTTCCGGGCACAACCGCCAGAATCACCGCGGCAAAAGCAACGATAAACAGCAGAACCACGAGGTTGCGCAACTGCGCGTCCACCTTATCCATCGAAACCATGTACCGCAGCGCGGATGCATTTTTGGGATCTTCGCTGCGAAGTAGAAAAGTTGTCGCCATGATTTTTTCGCCGCCGGGCAAATGACCCTTCCACGTCGCCGTACCCTTTTCCGAAGAAAGCGCCTGCGTGTAGTCGATCATCTCCACACCGGACGGCGCTTTGAACCCGTCCGACGTTGCAACAACACGGCCTTTTGCGTCAATGACCCACACGCCGATCCTATCCTTGTCCCGGGGATCGATTGTGTCGATATACCCGCGGGCAGCGCGGTTAAAATCCTCCTGCGTTGTGCCGGAAGAGGACTCAAAATAGCGCTCGACAATGTTGTTGTATCCGGAATTGAGCTTCGATCTGGCGGTGTTGTAATAATAATAGTACAGCACCGCGGACAAGGATCCGGCAACCAGGAACATCACGGCGGAAATAATGCTGACCGTCTTAATCAGCCATTGACGGGTAATGACCGTCATATGCCTTCCGGATGCTTTACGTTTTATCCGATCCATTTATATCCGACACCCCACACCGTAAACAGATGCTGCGGCGCAGAGGGATTTTCTTCCACTTTCATACGCAGGCGGCGGATATTGACGTCCACAATTTTTTCCTCGCCGTAAAACTCGGAACCCCAGACTCTGCGCAGAATATCCCCACGGCTGAGTGCGGCATCTGGATTTTCAAAGAAGTATTCCATGATCTGGAATTCGACCTGCGTGAGTTCAATGGGCGTATCCCCGCGCTTGAGCGTCCGATTGCGCAGGTTTAGCGTGAAACGACCGGATACAAGCGTATCGCTGTCGTTTTCAGTTCTGCCCCTGCCCAGTTCCACTCGGCGGTAAAGCACATCGACCCGCGCCATCAATTCGGAGGGAGAAAAAGGCTTTGTAACATAATCATCCGCGCCGACCATCAAACCGGTAACTTTGTCCATCTCCTGCGTTTTAGCAGTAAGCATGATAATGCCGAGATTGCTGCTGCGCTCACGCAGCGTTTTACATACGTCAAGCCCATTGACATTCGGCATCATGATATCGAGGATCGCCACATCGAAATCGCCCTCATATTCGTCGAACAGCTTAAGCGCCTGGGCGCCGTCCTCCGCCTGAACGACCGAATAACCGGCTCGCTCAAGATTGATGACTACAAAAGTACGGATCGACTCCTCGTCCTCGGCGATGAGAATCCTTTTCATACTGTGCCTCCGTTCTGTTGTTATCGCATGTATTCAAACGTCTCTTGCAGGCGCCGGGCGGAAACACCGAGCGCGCTCTCAGAATTGATCCCGTAAACGATCAGCATATGTCCCTCTTCGTTACACAGGGGCAAGTAGCCTGCAAAAATGTTTTTTTGCTTTTCCTGCCATTGATCTGTGGTCGTAAAAATCAGGCTGCACAGGTAGTCGCCCCACTGACCGTTGCGCGGATTCATTTCATAAAAGTTCCATTTGGCCGATTCGCGGTACACGCTCACCGTAAACCGTCCAATCCATTCCTCTGGGATATGGAACATAAATCCACTGTCCACATCCACAAGACTCAGCCGCACGGGCTTCATCTGACCGTCGCGAATCGTGTACCAGCGTGTAATATACAGGTCGGTTTCCTCGCGCACGCCATTCTGCCAAATTTCACTACCGGAAAGTGTTTCGCGCTGGCAAGGAATTTCCGGCACACCGTCGCCGTCCAGATCCCGGCAGGCGATGTGCTGGCTGCGCCAAGTCAGCTCATTGGTCTGTGTCTGCGGATCCAGCAGCGGCAGCGACATGGTCTGCGTCTGCGTATTCCAGATAATCAGTTCGGTGATCATCTGCGTTTCGCCCTTGTGGGCGTCGATGTAAATTTCGCTGCCCGTATCTTTGGGACACAGGATCAGATTTTCATATCCGCTGACCTTGCCGTCAAGATACCGCTTGTCGAGGATTAACAGCCCTTTCTCGGTCAAACGAATGACGCTGGCCTGTGCGGTTTGCACTCCGGCTGCGGAAATCAGTTCGATCGTGAGAATCTCAATCGTCGGATTCTCGACCGTTGTGTCGCCGTCAAGATCGGCCAGAAGCATCTGTGTATATGTACAATCGCCGATCCGCGTTACGCCGAAAGGCGAACCACCGCATGTGTACACCGCAAGCACGCGCGTGTTTTCGGGTGTTGTCCAACAGACCACAAGCTCTTTAACGCCATCTGCGTCCAGGTCAACAATGTCCACGGAATACACATCGCTTCCGCTGCCCTCTTCGTCATCGGTCCGCCGCCATTCGGAACCTTCCTGCTGCAGCACGCCGATGCGGACAGTTTTGTTCAGGGAATCCGGCACATAAAAGACAAGCGCTTCCTGTGCGCCGTCCGCATCAAAATCCTCCACCACAAAAGCGGACAGATAGCTGCCGCTGATCGGCGAACGGAACTGCGTATCTTTTCCGAATGCGGTGCGGAACGCACGATGCAGCGCTTCGCTTTCGCGTGAAAAATACGGCGGGGACATAAGATCCGCAACAGGCGTAAATAAAGTGCAGCCGCCGAGCATCAGACACATTACCGCAGCCATACACGCTGCAATCCACCGTCTGCCC
>CAMOCU010000032.1 GCA_946610835.1 uncultured Clostridia bacterium
TGTACACCAGTATCTACACTATTATAATGATGACATATGTTATTCGCGACGGCTATTCTCAACCGGGGCAGAACAACGTCATCTATCCGGTGTCTTTGGGTATGTACAGTCTGTATTTTTATAATATTGCCTATTCTATAACAGACTATAGGAGCGTTTTCTTTTAATGAACCGGAAGGAGAGGCGGCCATGATTCCGAAAACGATCCATTACTGCTGGTTCGGCAGGGGCGAAAAGCCGAAACTTGTGCGAAGGTGTATTGCTTCATGGAAAAAGTATCTGCCGGACTATACCTTTGTCGAGTGGAACGAGGACAATTTTGACGTTTCACAAAATACTTTTGTCGCGCAGGCTTATGCGCATCGTAATTTTGCCTTTGTCAGCGACTATGCTCGTGCCAAAGCACTGTACGCACAGGGCGGGATCTATCTGGACACCGACGTTGAGGTTCTGCAGAATCTGGACGATGTGCTGGCGCATCGCTTTTTTGCCGGATTCGAGGAAAAAAACTTTGTCGGCACTTGTGTGATGGGTTCGGAGAAGGGCTGTGTGCTGCTCGAGGACTATATGGCGCATTACGAAAACAGCGTATACGAAAACCCGGACGGCACATTTTACAGCGATACCAACGTGCTGCTGCTCACGCGTCTGTTCGAACAACTGGGCTTTCAGCTGGACAACACTTTTCAGGAAAAAAACGGTATTGCCGTTTATCCGCGCGAATGGTTCAGTCCGTATGATTACATCCATTCCATCAGCTATATTACCGAAGACAGCCGCACGATTCATCACTTCGCACAGCTCTGGCTGCCGCGGCGTGCGCGGATCAAAACTGTTCTGCGCCGTGCGGTCGGTAAGGCAGTTGGCGGTGAACGGCTGAAAAAATGGATGGGGCGGTAAGAACATGAAGAAAAAAATCCTGATTACTGCCTGCAGTCTGGAAATCGGCGGCATCGAGCGCAGCCTTGTCGGGCTGCTGGGTGCGCTGGATTCTCAAAAATATGACGTCGACGTCTTGCTGTTTTCGCGCAAGGGAGAGCTGCTCGATCTGGTACCCGCGCAGTGCACGCTGCTGCCCGAAATTCCGGCTTTGGCGACGTTTCTTAAACCCGTCAAGCAGGTGCTGCGCGAGGGACACCCGATGTTGGCGGCAGCGCGGGTCTATTCGATTCTGCGTGTTCAAAAACAGTATCCACCGCAGGATGATCCGCGCTGGGCCGACGGAATCACGTTCGCTTATCTGCAGGCGTACTGGGACAATTCCGTGCGTTTTCTGCCGCCGCTGCGCACGGTTTATGATGCGGCGATCAGTTTCATGTGGCCGCACCATTATGTTGCATATAAAGTGCAGGCCAAAAAGAAATTGGCATGGATCCACACGGATCATACCGTAGCGATCGACGACGCGAAAAAAGATGCGGCGGTCTGGGATCGCTTTGATGCGTTTTGCGCCGTGTCCGACAGCGTTGGCGAGACATTCCTGCAGGTGTTTCCGCAATTTCGCGGTCGCGTGACGACGGTGGAAAATATCTTGTCCGCTCCCTTTGTGCGTAAAAGCGCACAGGCGTTCGAGCCGGAGGATATGCCCGTTCATGCAGGCGAATACTGTCTGCTGTCTGTGGGCAGAATGAGTTATCCGAAGGCGTTTGACCGCGTGGCCGATGTGTGCCGCATTCTGAAAGACCGCGGCGTGCCGTTCCGCTGGTATATTGTCGGATACGGGACATTGGAAGCGCAGCTGCGCGCACAGATACGTGCGCTGAATGTAGAAGATTGCTGCATTTTGCTGGGCAAAAAAACCAATCCGTATCCGTATATGCGCCGATGCGATCTGTATCTGCAGCCTTCCCGTTACGAAGGAAAGGCGGTGACCGTGCGCGAGGCACAGATGCTTGGCCGGCCGGTTTTGATCACAGATTTTCAAACCGCGCGCAGTCAAGTGCAGGACGGTTTGGATGCGGTGATCGCGCCGCAGGACACGACCCTTCTGGCGGACGCGATCGAGTCGCTTCTGGATGACAGTGCGCGGCGCGCACAGCTTGCACAGTATGCCGCGCAATCGGATTACAGCAACACCGACGAGGTGCGTCGGCTGGACGCACTGCTGGAGGATAGACATGACGTTTGAAAACAAAGAGGCTTTGCGCGAATGCATCCGTGCCGATCTGTACCGCTATACCGCGCGTACAGATCGAAAGGCGCTGCGCCGCTGCCGGCGCAGCAGCGCGGGGTTCCGCATGACTTACTATATGCGTTTGTGCGCCTATGCGCGCCGGCGTACATTAGCGAAATTATTTCTGTTTCCTTTTTATAAACTGCGTATGCGTCGCGCCGCGGCCAAGGTCGGTGCGGAAATGCACGAATCCATGCAGATCGGCAAAGGATTGCATATTGCGCATTCCGGATGCATTGTGCTGCATCAGGATGCCGTGCTCGGTGAAAATGTGAGCCTTTCGCACGGTGTGACTGTGGGGCAGACGATCCGGGACGGCCGTGTTTGTGTGCCCGTGATCGGCAGCAACGTGTACATCGCACCCGGTGCCAAGGTGATCGGCGACATCCGGGTCGGCGACAATGTCGCCATTGGAGCAAACGCGGTGGTGACCCGTGACGTGCCGTCGGGTGCGGTTGTTGCAGGGTGTCCGGCGCGGGTGCTGTCCATGAACGGTGCAGGGGAGTATGTGCAAAATCCCTATCCCGGGAGGCAGGCGCAGCCATGAATGAAAAAATTTCTCTGATCATCCCGGTTTATAACGCGGAGCAGTATTTGCAGCCGTGTTTGGATTCTGTGCTTGCACAGACCATCTTTCCGGATGTGCAGGTACTGCTGATCGACGACGGATCATCCGACGCATCAGGGCAGATCTGTGACGTATATGCATCCAAGTATGCCAATATCACGGCAGTGCATCGGCCGAACGGAGGCGTCAGCGTCGCACGTAACGCCGGGTTGGAACTGGCAACGGGCGAATATCTGGCGTTTGCAGATGCGGATGATCTGCTCATGCCGCAAATGCTGGAAAAACTGTATACTGCGGCCAAACGCACCGGAGCGGATCTGGCGTTTTGCGGATTCGAACATCCTTATCCGGATCAGAATGTAACAATTCTATATCCGTTTCCGGAAAATACGGCGATGGATTTTGACGAGATTCTGCACACGATTGTTCCGTTTATGATCAAGGATGAGGCATTCAACGCACTGTGGAACAAAATTTTCTCCCGTGCGTTCGTTACGCAGTTGCAGTTGACATTCACGCCCGGCAAAAAATATGCCGAGGATCGGGAGTTTATTTTGCAATATCTGCGTGTCTGTATGTGCGCGTGCTATGTGCCTTATGTGGGATATTATTACCGTTATGTGGAAACGGGAGCGATCCAGCAGCCGCGCCGCGATTACGGTGTGCGTATTGTGGAACAGTATCGCAGCGATCTGCGCCAGTTCAGCGCACTGGGTATCCCGCCCACATCTTTCCGCCAAAAGAGCGCAGCTTGTCAGGCTGGTAAAATTGTAGGCGCACTGGGGTTTGCAGAAAACAAGCTGCGCGGCAGTGCGCGGCGTGCTACAATCGCATCCATTGTGGAAAACCGCAAGCTTCAGTGGCTGCTGCGGCAGATCTGGGATGATGCAATGCCGGAGCTGACTCGGTTCAATCGCATTCTTCTGCGTCAAGTGCGCCGCAAAAGCATTTTCGGCGTGCGGCTGTATTTTTGGATACTGCGCGTGCGGGTCGGCCTGCACGACCGGAACGGAGGGAAGAAAATCGATGGCTGAGGTTCGACTGACTGTGCTGACGCCTTTATACAACCGCAAACACACGATCTATCGCGTGTTTGACAGCCTGATGCGCCAGACATGTAAGGATTTTGAATGGCTTGTCATAGACGACGGCTCCACCGACGGCGTGGAACCGCTGATCCGCGATTATATGAGACAGGCGGATTTCCCGGTGCGATATTACTACAAAGAAAACGGCGGCAAACACACCGTGGTCAATATGGCTTATGGCTTGATGCAAACGCCGTATTTTACGATTCTCGATTCCGATGACGCATTCACAGACACAGCTGTGGAGAGTATGCTGGCCGGATGGGACGGTATTCCGCCGCAGGATCGCGACAAATTCTGGTGCGTCGTGGGACACAGCGTGGATTCGCTGACCGGTGAGCGCATTGGCTCCCTTTTTTCCGAAAACGCCAATGACCTTTCCCACCCGCGCGAACCGATTGTCGGCGAAAAAACGGCGGCAATCCGAACGGATATTGCGCGCCGATTCCCGTTTCCGGAGCCGGAGGGGACGACGTTTGTGACAGAAAGCGTCGTCTGGGCAAAAGTTGATCAGCATTACAGACAGTATCTGCTGAATGCGGATTTCCGCATCTATTATCAGAATGAGCCGGATTCCCTGACTGTGGCATGGTACAGGGATCATGTGCAGCAGGGTTATGTATCTAATTTCATCTGGAAGCAATCGATGCTCAATGATACGCGCATGTCTACCGCACAGACGCTGAAAACGATCGGGCAGTATACTTTTTATGGCGTTACTGCAGGCCGTCCGACAGGGAAGATTCTGTCTGGTCTTGATTGCAAAACATACCGTTTCGTGTGTGCACTGCTTATACTGCCGTCCAAGGTGGTGCGGTTTCTGCGCAGATTTCGCGGAGTATATGCGCAGAAGGGAGATTGAATGATGCGTCCACTGCAGAGTTTGGAGGATCTGCGCTACTATGTGCGTGCGGATCTGTGTCGATACGGCCGCGGCATTTCACGCAGAGCGTTTCGGGAGACATATAAATACATTCCCGGATTTCATTTTACATTTTGGCTGCGACTGACGACGTTTCTGGCCGTGTGTGCTGTTTGGACGCGGCCGCTGTACCGGCTGTGTATGCGGCATTTTCGATCACTGCAGATTCGGTACGGGTTTGATATCGAATCCGGGACGTCGATCGGCCCGGGACTGCATCTGAGCCATTGGGGCGGTGTGGTGATCCACCCATCTGTCGTTATTGGTGAGAATTGCAATCTCTCGCAGCAGATCACCATCGGGGTCGACAGCAAAGACGGCGTCGGCGCGCCGGTGATCGGCGACCGGGTCTATGTTGCGCCCGGCAGCCGCGTGTTTGGGGCGATCACAGTCGGCAGCGACAGTGCGCTTGGCGCGAACTGCGTCGTTCATCGTGACGTCCCGGCGGGTGTGACGGTCGGCGGCGTTCCTGCGCGCGTGATTTCACAGGACAGTTCTGCGGGATATGTGCACAATTTTTACGCGGAGGGATGACTTTGGGGAAAAAGCGAATCCTTTTTGTTTTGCCCTCGCTGTGCAGCGGAGGCGCGGAAAAAAGCCTTGTGACGCTGCTGCGGGAGATGGATCGCGAAAAATACGAGATAGAGTTGTTTTTGTTCCGGAGGGAGGGGTTGTTCCTGCCGCTTGTGCCGAAGGATGTGCGGGTGAGCGACGGGGGAGAGGTCTACCGACTGTTTGACGCGTCGATCGGTGCAGGTGTACGCGGCCTTTTGCGCATGGGCAAACCGCTGCTTGCGCTGCGGCGTGTGCTGTATGGGGTGTCGTTGCGTTTGCCGCGCGCGTTGCAAATGCGCCTGTCCTGGCCGTTGCTGCGCGGTGCATTGCCGCAAAAGGGCGGGTACGATGCGGCGGTTGGCTATCTTGAGGACACTGCGACCTATTATACCGTCGATTGCGTGCAGGCGAAGCGGAAAATCTCTTTTTTACACACGGATTATGACCGGATCCGCGATCGTGCGGCTCTGGATGCCAAATATTATCGCCGCGTGGATTGTCTTGCGGGAGTGTCGGCATTGTGTACGCGCCGTGCCGAAGAAACGTTCCCGTTTTTGCGCGGCAGGACGGTCACAATCGAAAACCTTCTCTCGGCGGATATGATCCGCGAGATGGCCGCATTGCCGCCGTCCCGCCCGATCGAGGGCGCACCGATCATTTTGACGGTGGGGCGCATGGCGCCGCCTAAAGGGATTGACCTTGCCGTTGAGGCGTGCGCGAATCTCGTTCAGCGGGGATTCAACGATTTGCGCTGGTATCATATCGGTGCGGGGGAACTTGGCGCACAGATTCGCGCGCAGATCGCTTCTCTCGACATGCAGAATCATTTCATTTTGCTGGGCGAACAGAGCAATCCTTATGCCTTTATTTCCCGATGCGATGTATATGTACAGCCCTCGCGTTTTGAAGGCAAGTCGATTGCGATCGACGAGGCGAAGTGTTTGTGCAAGCCGATCGTGACGACCGATTTCGGTACCGTGCGCGATCAGATTCACGATGGCATAGATGGAATTGTGACGCAAATGACGGGTATCGCCATTGCCGATGCGGTGCAGACTTTGGTGGAAAACCCTGCCAAAGCGCGTGCGCTTTCCGATGCGCTGCGGGCGGAACATGCCGGCAATCCGGAAGAAATTAAAAAACTTTATGCGATATTAGACAGTTGAGGAGCGGTTATGAGTATAGCGTTAATCCTATTGTCGCTGGTTGTGCTGTGCGTACTGGCTGCGGCGCTGGTGGATGCGGTACCGGCCGCACGAAATTGGGCGGGCAGAATCGGGATCGGTTCGCTGTCTGCAGCGCAGAGCGTGGAAAAAATGACAACTGTCGCATTGCGGTGGCTGCGTAAAACGCCCGCTGTGCCGATCAGCGACCAGACGCGGTTCACGATCTGGGAGCGTATGCACGGGCGATATCAAAGCCGTAAGGTACAGCATTGGCAGCAGGGCGCACTGCTGCTGGGTGTTCTCCAGGCAGGCAAAACACAGGAAGCGCAGCGTTTTGCGGATTCTGTTCTTACATCGGATGGACACTGGCGCACTGCGGTCGATCGTCCGGATCGCGCACTGCTTGCTTATGCGCTGCTGCGTGGGGGCGACGCAAATGAATTGCGCCCTGCCATGGATGAAATGTACGCATTTTTGACGACACAGGCCTGCGAAGGTACTGTGCCATATGATCCGCGTGTGCCGGACAAGCGCTTTGTGGACACACTGGGGATGGTGTGCCCGTTTCTTGCGCTGTATGCTGTGAAATATCGCTGCCCGCAGGCTGCGGCGCTCTGTACGCGGCAATGGAAAGAATATGCCGAACTGGGTTTGCAGCAGCAGACCGGCCTGCCGTATCATGCGGTTCGGCTGCCTTCCGGCGTTCCGCTGGGTGTGGCCGGATGGGGCAGGGGATGCGGATGGTACGCGCTTGCACTTGCGGAAATGCTGCGCTGCGGTATGAATGTTACGGATGAGGCGCGTGCATTTGCGGCGGCAATCCTCCCCTGGCAGCAGAAAAACGGCGCATTCAGCCGCCAGTTGACTGCAGAGATCGGCGGCGAATCGACCGCAACAGCAATGCTCGGCCATTTTTTGGCTGTTCTGGCCGACCGGACAGTGGACGCGGGTTGCCGGCGTGCGGCCGAAAAAGCGGCGGATTTTTTACGTGCGTCGACCCGTCGGGACGGACAGGGGGATTATGCGCAGGGCGACACAAAAGGCATTGGCTATTATTCGCTGCGGCTGTCTCCTATGCCCGCGGCGCAGGGTTTTGCACTGCTGCTTGTTGCGCATTCAAAACAGTAGAAGCACTTTTTTCATTTGTTTTTTAAAACATATTGCAAAACAGTATGTATCTGTGGTAAAATAAAGAATCAGAAAATAGGGGGGTGTATAGATTGATCGACTTGCACGCCCATATCTTGTATGATATTGACGACGGACCGGACACGCCATATGAATCCATGCGCCTGTGCGAGATGGCGGTAGAAAACGGCATCGAACGGATTGTTTCCACCTCGCATCTTCTGCATCCGTTGGAGCTTCCGGATTTTTTGCCCCGGCGCAATGACCGTATTCTGCGTTTGCGTGAACGGATCGAAAAAGCCGGGCTGCCGCTGCGGATCTATCCCGGTGCAGAGGTATATATCGACGACGAGATTTTTGATGCGCATCATCTGGATAAAGTGACGATCAACAACAGCCGGTATTTGCTCATTGAGTTTGATTTTCACGGCCTCACGCCACGGCGGTTGATCCGATATGTGGATGAGATTTTTCGGCGGAATCTGGTGCCGATTATTGCGCATCCGGAGCGGTACCAGGCCATCCAGAAGGACATTGGCCTGGCCGAGGAGCTCGTGCGCATGGGCTGCAAGCTGCAGTGCTCCACGGACTTCATTGCCGGTGGGCGCTTGGGCGCCGAGAGAAGGCCGGCCGTGAAGATGCTGAAAGAGGGCCTGATCAGCTACTTTGCGAGCGACGCGCACAATGTGAAGCACTACGAGTACTTCGTGCGCGCGCATCAGA
>CAMOCU010000033.1 GCA_946610835.1 uncultured Clostridia bacterium
AAAAAGCTTACTTCGCAATCCGCACACCCCAATTGTGCGGTATTGCCTTAAAAACACTTTTCCTGTCTTTGTTTGCGGCATTCTTCCGATTTGCCGCAGCGGTAGCACAATTCGTTCAGACACTTGCCGTCCTTTGCAAAGTTCAGCAGATTGTTCACAGTGGTGCGGGCGATATTGTCGAGCGCTTCGCGCGTAAGAAACGCCTGGTGCGAGGTAACAAGAACGTTGGGCATGGTGATAAGCCGCGCGAGCACATCGTCCTCGAGAATGTGTCCGGAATTGTCCTCAAAAAAGATGTCCGTTTCCTCCTCGTACACATCCAGACACGCCGCGCCGATCTGCCGCGATTTGATGCCCTCCAGCAGCGCCTTCGCGTCCACAAGCGCGCCGCGCGACGTATTGAGCAGCACAACGCCTTTTTTCATCTGCGCAATGGCGGGCCCGTCAATCACATGGCGCGTTTCCTCTGTCAACGGACAGTGCAGCGAAAGAATGTCGCTGCGTGAAAAAAGTTCCGGGAGCGAAACATAGGCAAGTCCGCTGTCGGCTGCCGGAAACGGATCGTACGCAAGCACCTCCATACCGAACCCTTTGCAGATCTCCGCAAACACGCGCCCGATCTTTCCTGTGCCGAGAATGCCGACTGTCTTGCCGTGCAGGTCAAATCCGGTCAGCCCCTCCAGACTGAAATTGAATTCCCGTGTACGGTTGTACGCCTTATGAATGCGCCGTATGCTTGTCAGCAGCATAGCCATTGCATGCTCCGCCACGGCGTAGGGCGAATATGCCGGCACACGCAGCACATGCACCTTGCCATACGCGTACCGCACATCGACGTTGTTGAATCCGGCACAGCGCAGCGCGACCACACGTATCCCGAACGCATACAGCCGCTCGAGCACTGCCGCATCCAACGTATCGTTGACAAACGCACACACTGCATCATACCCTTCGCACAGGCGCACTGTATCCGCGGACAAACGCGCGTCGAAAAAGGTAAACTGCAGCGCCATACCCTCCGCAGCGCGCAGGAAACTTTCACGGTCATATTCTTTTGTATCAAAAAATGCGATGCGCATATTCTGCCCTGCCTTTATACTTTGGTTGCAATACCCTTATTCTTTGCCCTGCGCAAAAAATCATGCATCCACACAGATCGTTCCGCGCAGGCGAATATCCTCGGAGGATGCGCCGACCAGAACCTCGAATTCTCCCGGTTCCACGACCCATTCAAACGATGCGTTCAACAGCCGCAGATCCTCCTCGCCCAGCGTGAAGGACACAAGCGTGCTTTCGCCCGGATTCAGATGAATCCGGCGGAATTTGCGCAGCAGCCGAAGAGGTGTGGCAACGGAACTGACCACGTCGTTGATGTAAACCTGCGCCACCTCATCGCCGGCTTTGCCGCCGGTGTTGGTCACCGCGAACTGCAGCGCAAACGTATGCGCATCCTGCTGCGTCAGGACAAGATCGCTGTATGCAAAAGACGTGTAAGACAGCCCGTGGCCAAAGGGAAACAGCGGCGTCGAAGGCCCCTCGTAATAGTCCGGCCAGCCGCCGGGACGGCGCGTGTAATAGCACGGCACCATGCCGTCCGCACGCGGAAAAGAAACAGACAGGCGTCCGGCAGGATTGACGTCGCCGCTGAGCACGTCCACAATCGCCTTTGCGCCGAATTCACCACCGAAACCGGTCACAAGAATCGCGGCGCAGACCTTGCTTTCCACGGACAAATCAATCGCCTTGCCGTTTTCAAGCACCAGCACCACAGGTGTGCCGGAGGCGGCAATTTTTTCGATCAGCGCGCGCTGTTTGCCGGCGAGCGTGAGCGAACAGCGATCCATTCCCTCGCCGCTGGTGACGTTGTTGTCCCCGCCGACAAAGACGGCCGCTTCGCATTCCGCGGCAATCTGTACGGCTTCATCGAGCATGTCGTCAATGTCTTTGTCGAGCGTTTTGGTCAGATGGGGCTGGCCGTCGACATACTGCACCTCGTCCTGTCCGGCCGTGTGCGTAATGGCGCAGCCGTCACACTGGCGGATAGCCGTCTGCGGATAACGCGCCTGCAATTCCTCATAAACGTTGCGAATCCGGTAGCCCTCCGGTTTGGAGGAATAGCCGCCGATTTTTTGCGCCATGGAAGACGGCCCGATCACGGCTATGCGCTGCACGTCGCTCTGAAGCGGCAGTATTCCGTTGTTTTGCAGCAGGACGATTCCCTCCTGTGCGGCGCGCAAAGACAGCGCGGCATGTTCGGCGCAGCGCTGTACCGACTTGTATGCCTGCTCGTCAATATACGGGTTTTCAAACAGACCCAGTTCAAACTTCATCCGCAGGATCCGGCGGACAGATTCGTCCAGCTCTGCAAGCGGCAGGATCTCCTTTTGCACCAGATCGAGAATGATCTGTTCGTATTCCGGTTCCGGAATGTCGTTGCAGCCCTGCATATCCAAGCCGGCAGTCTTGACCGCACGCACAGCGTCGTAAGAATTGCCGGCCGTGCGGTGATGCGTGATCTGCCGTTCGATCGCGCCCCAGTCCGCGCGGGAGATCCCCGGCAAGCCGAGGCGATCCTTTAATATATCGGTCATCCATTTGCGGCTGGAAATGACAACCTCGCTGTCGATGCTGTTATAGCACGCCATAGCATTGTACGCACCGCCGCGGCGGATTGCCGCTTCAAACACAGGCAGATAATCCGTTTCGATCTCGCGGTTACCGACACGCGCGGGCGCGCAATTGAGCCCGCCCTCGGCCATGCCGTGGACACAGAAGTGTTTCGGCTCGGTAATGACGGCGTCAGGGCGGGAAATATCGCCCTTCTGCTCGCCGCGCACGATAGCCACAGCCATTTCGGAGGACAGGTATGTATCCTCGCCGAATGTTTCTTCCGTGCGTCCCCAGCGCGGCTCGCGCGCCACATCCAGATTCGGCGCAAGAATTTCGTGGTGTCCGAGTGCACGGCTTTCCGTGCCGATCACGCCGCCGATCTGCCGGACAAGTTCGGGGTCAAACGTTTGCGAAAGCACAAGCGGCATTGGCAGAATGGATGCGCCGTTGGATGTGATTCCGTGCAGCGCCTCCGCGGTAAAGATACAGGGAATGCCAAGGCGCGTTTTTTCCACAAGATAGCGCTGAAACTGGTTGCGAAATTTCGGATCGCCGTAAATATCGTGAATATATCCGATTCCCCTATCGCCCACCATGGCGGCAAATTTGTTCATGTCAATCGTGTCGTCCGCGGCTACGGTACAGTTTCCCGGATCTTTGGAACTCTCCAAAGAGAAGGATACGCCGCGCGTAATGTCGATCTGTGCAATTTTTTCTTCGGTCGTCATGCGCGACAGCAGATCCTCTGCCCGCTCGGCGGGAGAGAGCGCAGGATTTTTATATGCATCCATAAAAATACCTCCTTTATCATGAATTGTATTATACCGTACCCGCAGATAAAAAGCAACAGAAATTGCAATTGTATGCGCAGCAAAATAAAGTTTTTATTATTCCTAAAAACGCTTTATTCGACGAAGCGATGTGATATACTGAATGTTATAATTCTAAAATGGAGGGTTCGGCATGGCATTTCATCTCCAGCGATATATGACAGGCGGCGTTGCACGTGTGGTCGCGGATTCTCTGCGGGCAACGAAGCAGACGCCGCGGGAAAAAGCGTTTATGCGCCGCTTTGCCGCGTCTGCGGCCAAGGCTTCCGCCTTGCGCTTTCGTGAGGAACGCCGCGGAGAACATATTCCGCCCTTTCTCATTGCCAGCATTACAAGCGCGTGCAATCTGCATTGTGCCGGATGCTACTCGCGCGAAAACAACGCCTGCTGCGACAGTGCGCCGACCAATCAGCTCACCGCACAGGAGTGGGATCACATCTTTACCGAAGCCGAACTTCTCGGCATCAGCTTCATCCTGCTTGCCGGCGGCGAACCGATGCTGCGTTATGACGTGCTCAAAGCCGCTGCCGATCATCCCGACATTCTGTTCCCGATCTTTACAAACGGGACATACCTGCACGATCGGTATCTCGAAGTGCTGGATGCGCACCGCAATCTGCTGCCGATCATCAGCATCGAAGGGGACGAAACGCTGACGGATACACGGCGCGGTGCGGGCGTGTATGCGTTTGTCACAGCCGCCATGGAAAAAATACGCGACAAAGGGATGATTTTCGGCGCATCCGTAACGGTCACGACCGAAAACATGCACGAAGTGTACAGCGACGCATTTCTGGACGGGCTGTTTGCGCGCGGATGCAAAGCCGTTATCTTTGTGGAATATGTGCCGGTGTCCGACGAAAGCACGCATCTTGCGCCCGGTGACCGCGAGCGTGAATGGATGCAGACGCGCGTACATCAGCTGCGCCGCAAAAAAAGAGGGATGGTTTTCATCTCTTTCCCCGGCGACGAAAAAAGCTCCGGCGGCTGTGTGGCCGCCGGCAGAGGCTTCTTTCATATCAATTCACACGGCGGTGCGGAACCGTGTCCGTTCTCGCCGTATTCAGACGTCAACGTCCGGGATACATCCCTGCGCGGGGCGCTGCGTTCGCCGCTGTTCCGTGCGCTGCAGGACAAAGGACTGCTGCTCGACGACCACGTCGGCGGCTGTACGCTGCACATGCACCGCGACGAAGTGCGCACACTTGCCGATGCGGCTCAACCGTCCACCTGAATCTGCCAATACGCAATCTTTTTCCGGTTCCACGTGTACGTAATATGCAGCACGCATCCGTCGTTTGTCACGGCAGGATAAGAGAATTCCTCGCCCGGAATGCGGCGGCGTTCAAGCGTGAGCATTTCGCGCCACGTTTCGCCCTCGTCCTCGGACACGCTCAGCACCAGCGGCGTACGTTCGCCCCAGCTGCGGCCGCAAGGATTGTGCGCCAGAAAGATCCTGCCGTCCGAAAGGCGCGTAAGGTCGATGCCGCTGTTCGGATTTTTCAGTGCGGTCGGATACGCCTCGCACCAGCTTTTGCCGCCGTCGGCAGAATCGCTGCGGTAGATACGGCTTTTATTTGTGCGCAGCAGGGCATGCACCTGCCCCGGCGCGGATTCCCACAGGGTCGGCTGGATCATAGCGATCTGCCGGCCGCTTTTTAATTTCGGAGCGGGAATGATCGGCTGGCGTGTCCATGTGCGCCCATCATCACGGGAAAGGTCTGTAAAGGCCAGCCAGTCCGGCTGTTCGGAGGAGGCAGGCGCAAGAAGGGAACCGTCCGACAGGCGGATCGGTTTGTTTTTGACCGGGCCGCGTCCGCCGGAATCATCCCCCGGAACCAGTTCGGCAGGCGCAGACCATGTTGCGCCGAGATCCTCGGAACGCACGAACCATGTTTTCCAATGCGCAATTTTCCGCCCCACTTTAAAGCAGAGGATCACTCCGCCGTCCGCTGCGCGGAACAACACCGGATTCCAGTGCGGCAGCGCAGGATCGGCCGTGATCCGCTGCGGCGGATACCAAAGTGCGCCGATGCGCCGGGCAACAAAAATATCCACATCGTCCTTACCCTCGGCAGTACCGCCGAACCACGCCGCGAGCACCTCGCCGTTTTCAAGCGCAAGCACTGTGGATGCGTGACACGCAATCGTCGGACAGTTTTCCTCTTTGACCCATTCTTTTTGTGCAGACAGCAGCATAAAAATCCCTCCCGACTTTTGTTCCTTCAGCATATCATACTGCGCGCAAGCTGTCAATCCTGCGATTGTACCGTCTCGTTTCCGTGAAATCTCGGCTTTATACGCTCGAGCAGCGCGCGCCTGTACTCGTCATCCATGGCGGTCGATCTCCCGGCACTTGCCGTACCTGTCCTGTTTGAACAGCTTCTCAACATCCCGGTATGCGTCGCGCTCCACCATGTCGCGCTCGCAATCCACGCGGTCGCATTTCTTGTTTCCCTGCTTGCAGATGCAGGTTGTTTGCCCGTTTTTCATGCGGACAAACACGGGGATCATCTCTTTTCCCTTCATGCAATCCCTCCTTCGGGCATAAGGAAAGCCGAAGCGGTTTCCCGCCTCGGCCGTGGTTATGTTTGTGTTCAGAAGCAGATTTCTACGCTGCCGCCGACTCTCTTTGCGGTCGTCAACGCTTCATATAAGCAAGGCACTTTGTCCTTGTCATTGCCGATCTTTTCCAAAAACGCTTCGACTTGTTTGCTGTCGATTTCATCGAAATCATAGTCGTCAATAATGATACCGAATTCGTCCAATGCCCAAGGAGCGATTGTGCCCATGATATAATCATATTCGGTGTCAGATACGGCTTCGCAAAAGATGTCCTCGTCCGGCAGTTCGTACAATCCGGTATTCAGTTTTTCAACCCCTTGTTTGTTTTTGCCGGTCACGATATCTCTGTAGTAATCCATGTCATTTCCTCCTATTAAAATGAGCTCGCTTCATACGCTCTCCCTTTGGCATTCCGTGTGTTTTTACATTTTCATCCCTATAGTTCAACAATGGTTCTCCATTGACACCATGATATCTGGATTTACCTCTCTTATTTTTGTGTATCACTGTGAAATAATCCGAGTGGAGATCATAGCAAACATATAGCGGCGTTTCATCGCTGATGAATGAAACCTTTCCGCTTTTTGTCGGAGATTGAATTTTTGGACTTTTGAGGAGTCTGTGTATGACCTCATCCATATCATGGCTTTCCCATCCGTCTTTGAATCTTGATCTCTCTGCAGCCCTTTTCTTTGCAGCTTCTCTTTCAGCTTTTGGGTATGTTGCCTCATACTCTTTTATTTCATCAGAGAAATCATATGCGTTATATCGGACGCCTTCTTTTAATGGACGAAGATGCAATAAGTCAGCTGGGGATTTCGCGGCTTTGGATGTAGATTCAGAAGATGGTGACTCTTGCTTTTCTTCGGCGAAGAGCTCGGATTGGCTCTTTCCGGTCTTCTCTTCCAGAGCTTCCCAGCACTCCGAAGGGGAAAGTCCTTCCGTGTCGATACCTTCCCGTTTACACAACCCATAAGGCAGGCTATTCGGACCATCGTCTTCTCTACCCTCATCTTTTTCCATTATACCACACCCATCGGAAATGTCCATACTGAAAGTCTGCATGATTTGTGCAGACTTTGGCGTTTTCAGGGAATCGGCAAAAGGCGGGAACAGATTGTCGCCGAACTGCTCGTCCAGCGTGTCGGGCGACAGGAACAATGCACCGTGCATCTCCTGGCCGTCCGCTTTCGGCGTGCCGGAGAACGATGTGCAGAGGTACACGGCGGTACAATGCGTGTCCTCACCGTTTTTGCCCTGTGTGCCCATGTACATCAAATCCACCGGCGTAATGCCGAATTCTGCCTGTGATGGCAAAAGCAGCCGGAGCTTATCCTTGTCGATAAACTCCGGCTTTCGCATTTTTCGGTTGTACACTTCTGCAAAAGAAGATAATGGCACGGCGATTTTTGCCGCTGGAATTTACGGGATTCCACATGCACTCAGTCGTTGGGCTGGGTGTCGGAAATCATGCCGTTTCTCGGGTCAAGAAAACTGCTGTCCCGCAGTTCGCTGGCGCCTTCGGAAAACATTTCCGAAACAGTCTCTGCGTTTTCCCGCATCAACTCGCCCATATCCCGATCTGTCGTCTGTACATCCTGCTGCTCGCGCAGTTCCGTTGTGCCGCGCGTGGTGGATGTGGTACTGCGGTCGTCCTTGCCCATTGTGCCGCATGCAGCAAGCGCACCGCACAACAGCAGCGTAGTCAAAATCAGTATGGTACCTTTTTTCATGGTTTCACTCCTTTGATATTTGGGTCTCGGGAACAGTTTGCCCGTCCGCAGGGAGATTATGCACACACAGCTTGCGAAAAAAGCCTTGCACTTTTCCCCGGTTCCTTATATAATGATTTTATCCTTGTCACAGGAGGCATACGCATGGACAAACAGGAAAAAGCGCTTTTTGCCGTTCAAGCGCTTGAGCAGGAATATCCGGAGGGCATCTGCTCGCTGGAGGCGGCCGATCCGTTTCAACTGCTTGTTGCAACGCGGCTTTCCGCGCAATGTACCGACGCGCGGGTCAATCTCGTGACGCCGGCACTGTTTGCACGCTTCGGCACGCCGCAGGCAATGGCCGGCGCAGAAGTAACGGAAATCGAAGAGCTGATTCGATCCTGCGGTTTTTTCCACACTAAAGCGCGCGATTTGGTTGCAATGGCCGGCGTTCTTGTGCGCGACTACAACGGCCGCGTGCCCGACACGATCGAAGCCCTGACCGCGCTGCCGGGCGTCGGACGCAAAA
>CAMOCU010000034.1 GCA_946610835.1 uncultured Clostridia bacterium
AGCATCACGCTCGGCGGCAAAGCGCTGTCCGAACTGTCGGAAAAAAGTCTGATGCAAACCGTGACCTACATCGGCTTCGGTAGTGTGTTTTTCAAAGGCACGGTGCGTGAAAATCTGCTGCTTGCCGACCGTACCGCGTCGGACGAGCGGCTGTGGAAAGCGCTGGATGACTGCCGTCTTGCCGATTTTTTCCGCACACAGGCGGGGCTGGATACGGCGCTGGCGGAAAACGCCGCAAACCTGTCCGGCGGTCAGCGGCAGCGTCTTGCGCTTGCGCGGGCGATGCTGCACGATACGCCGATCCTGATCTTTGACGAGGCCACAAGCAACATCGACGTGGAAAGCGAGGAAGCGATCCTTGCGCAGATCCGCACGCTTGCCAAAGAAAAAACCGTTCTCTTCATATCGCACCGCCTGGCAAACGTGGCGGATGCGGACTGCATCTGGTGCATGAAGGACGGCGTTGCTGCCGAATCCGGCACGCATGAAAAGCTGCTGCAATCCGGCGGCGAATACGCGCGCCTGTGGCGCACGCAGCAGGCGCTCGAACAGTTCGGAAAGGAGGCTACAGCATGAAAAAGCAAAGCAAACTGCGTGTTCTTTTGCGCATGATCCGGCTTGTAAAACCCTTGACCGGCTTTATGGCGCTGGCAGTGCTGATGGGTACGCTCGGCTTTTTGTGCGCGCAGTTCATTCCGATCCTCGGCGGCTTTGCGGTTCTGCACGGCCTGCATTTTGACCTGCCGCTGTCTGTTCGAGCGGTCTGGGTGCTGCTGCCCGTGCTCGCGCTCGTACGCGCCGTACTGCGCTACACCGAGCAGCGGACAAATCACTATATTGCGTTCACGCTCTTGGCGATTATCCGGGATAAAGTATTTCGCGCGCTGCGTGTGCTTTGCCCCGCCAAACTCGAAGGGCGCGACAAGGGCGATCTCATTTCCCTCATCACGTCCGATGTGGAGCTGCTGGAAGTGTTTTATGCGCACACGATTTCGCCCATCTGCATTGCCTTCTGTACGCAGACGGTGATGTGCCTGTTTATCGGTTCTTTTCATTGGAGCATGGGGCTGCTCGCGCTGGCGGCGTATCTTTGCGTCGGTGCGGCGCTGCCGCTGCTCATTTCCAAACGCAGCGGCAATCTCGGCGATGTGCTGCGCGGACAGTCGGGCGCGCTGGCGGCCTATATGCTCGAAAATATCCGTGGTCTGGACGAAACGATCCAATTTGACGCAGGCGAAGAACGTCTGCACACGCTCACGGAAAAGACCGTCGAACTGTCCGCCCGGCAGGGCAAGCTCAACAAGCTGACCGGGACAAATCTTGCGCTGGCGAATACGATGATCCTGTTGTTTGATCTGGCGATGGCGGCGCTGGGCATGCTGCTGTATGCGCGCGGCACAGTCGGTTTCGACGGCCTGCTGATCCCGCTGCTCGCGCTCATGTCGTCTTTCGGCCCCGTAACGGCGCTGGCGAACCTCGGCACAACGCTGCAATCAACCGTCGCCTCCGGCGCGCGCGTGCTTGCCGTGATCGACGAGCAGCCCGAAACGCGCGATGTGACCGGACAGTCTCCGGTGGCCTTTGACGGCGCGGCGTGCGAAAACGTCACGTTCGGATACGCGCACGAGCCGATTCTTGAGAACTTCTCTGCCTCTTTCCCGAAGAACCGCATTGTCGGCGTCGTCGGCAAAAGCGGCTGCGGAAAATCGACCATGCTCAAACTGCTGATGCGCTTCTGGCAGACGGACGGCGGCAGGGTGAGCGTCAGCGGCCGGGACGTGAACAAGATCAACACGGCCGATCTGCGTGTGATCGAAAGCTACATGACGCAGGAAACGCACCTGTTCAAGGACACAATCGCCGGCAATATCCGTATCGGTAAGCTGGACGCGACGCAGGAAGAAATCGAGCAGGCCTGCAAAAAGGCGGCGGTGCATGACTTTATCCTGACGCTGCCGCAGGGCTACGACACCGAAGTCGGCGAGCTGGGCGAAACACTTTCCGGCGGCGAGCGCCAGCGGCTGGGGCTTGCGCGTGCATTTCTGCACGATGCGCCGCTGATGCTGCTGGACGAAGCGACAAGTAATCTGGACAGCCTGAACGAGGCGGTCATCCTCAAGTCGCTCAAAGAGGAAGCGAAGGACAAGACGGTCGTGCTCGTTTCCCACCGCAAATCCACCGTCCGCATCGCCGATGATGTGATCGCCTTTTCCTGAGAAGCGAGAAAATCAGAAAAAATTTATTGCGAATCGACATAGTTCAATTGACAAATTGCGCAGAGTTTGCTATACTACATCGTGGTATTTTGATCTGCGGGGAGAGAGTGTTATGACGAACAAAACGGCTTCGCGGCTGCTGCTGGCGGTACTGATTGGCATCGGCATTTTCGGCCTGGCGTTTTTCCTGTGGTTTGTGCCGCAGATGGGGCGTTCGGTGCTGGATCTGCTGCTTTGGGACGAGGCGCACCAGTCGCGGTACGACACCATCCTGCACGCATGGCTCGCGTTCGCGTGGGCGGCGGCGATCCCCTGTTACGCGGCGCTCGCGCTGGGCATGCGCGTGGCCGTCCGAATGGGCCGCGGCGAAGCGTTCAGCGTAACCACGGCGCGCTGCATTCATCACTTTGCGTGGTGCGCAATGGCGGACACGATTCTTGTTTTTGCGGTCAATATTGCGTTTCTTGCCATGGATTTCAGCCATCCTGCCATTTTTGTGGCGTACGGGCTGGTCGTGCTGATGGGCGTCGGGATTTACATTCTGTTCCGTATCCTCGCAAATTACGTCTATCAGGCGGCGAAGCTGCGGGAGGAACAGGAGCTGACGATATGATCGTTGTCAATCTGGATGTTATGCTGGCCAAGCGCAAGATGAGCGTTACAGAGCTTTCGCGCCGGGTCGGGATCACGATGGCGAACATTTCCGTGCTCAAAAACGGGCACGCCCGCGCGCTTCGGGTAGAGACGCTCGACAAGATCTGCAGCGTGCTGCATTGTCAGCCGGGAGATCTGTTGGAATACCGCAGCGAGGACAATCCGGAAAGTATTTAAGGCAGCGCCGCACACCGCGGTGTGCGCAGCCGCCTGAAAAAGAAAGGGATAAAGAACTATGAAACGATGGATTTGCATGATGCTTTGCGTGCTGTTGCTTGTGCCGACAACGGTCTGTGCGCACGCACAGGACGGCGGAAAAACCGGCACGCTGCGTATGGTCGCATACAATGTTTCCGGAATTCCGTTTGTCGGCGATTTTCAGGGTACGGTTTTTACTTTGACCAATGACCGTGCCAAACGGATCGGCCGTCTGCTGAACAGTACCGATGTGGACTTCATCGGCACAGAGGAAGATTTCAACAGCCACAAGTATCTTGCCGCAGAAATGACCAACTACCCGTACCGCTCCAACACAAGCGGCGGTCTTGCGCAGGGACAGGGACTGAACGTTTTCTCTCCTCATCCGCTGTACAATATGTACCGCGAAAGCTGGGAGAAGGAATTCGGCTATCTGTCCGGTTCCATGGACGCGATTTCCAACAAGGGCTTCATCTACACGCTGATGGAGCTGGAAAAGGGTGTGTACATTCATGTGATCAACGTGCACATGGACGCCGGTTACGATGTGCTGTCCATCCGCGCGCGCAGGGATAATTTCCGCCAGCTGACGGAATTCATTCAGACGAACCTGAACGACGGCCGTGCGCTGATCGTGCAGGGTGACTTCAATTTCAAATTCAAGCGGCATCTTCAGGATGATATTTACAACAATCTGCTGGTTCCCACGGGTCTGCGCGACGTGTGGGCAGAGGTGTACAACGGCGGCAGCTATGACGCCGACGCGCCGGATTTCGATCCCACGGATCCCGGCGACACGCTGGACCGCATTCTTTACCGCAGCGGCGAGGATCTTACGCTCGAACCTGTATCCAAAACGGTTCCTCCGCTGACCGGTGAAAAGGGCGAACGGTATACGGATCACGATCCCATGCTCACCGAGTTCAAATACACGTCGACCGGAAAGACGCTGCCCGCGCCGGAAAAGCTGGAAGAACCGCAGCCGCAGGACGACAAGCAGCTCGCGCTGCGCGAGATCGGCTGGGTTTTCCTGCGCCTGCTTCAGGTGATGGTCGGTATGGTTGAGCTGCCGTATCTGATCGTGCAGGGATTTGATCTGTTGATCAACGGTAAAATGGCATAAGGCAGAGCAAAACAGGATGAAATGTGCGTCCCGGAGGAAGCGGCTTCCTCCGGGATTTTGCGTTCTATACAAACACCCCCGGCGGCCGTTTCGGTACGCCGGGGGTGCGATTTCCGGAATTTGTTATTCAGCGCTTTCTTTGGTGCGGAATGCGCCTTTCATGGCCGGGCCGCGGTTGTGAAAGAATCCTTCGGGATAAATTTCCAACACGTAATCGGTGGCCGGGTCAAGATCCTCGAGCGTGCAGGACACGACGGCGGGCATGTCGGAAAAATAGTATTCCGACCACACGCCGACCTGCTTGGCGATCAGACCGCTGCCTGCGTTGCGCGCGACAATAAAGTATCCGTCGACGTAATCCTCGCCGCGGGCGGGAACGGCCTGCGGGAAAGATACGGTCGCGGTCGTGTCGGTCGCGCTGACCGTTGCGGCGGCGTCCGGCGCGAAAGCGGGTTTGCCTACGCCGGCGATCCGCTTGGCAGGGGTGTACAGGAAGGAATCCGGATTCCACGGCTCGTCGATCTTCCACACCTGCGGGAAGAACTGCTCGGTCAGCACGTCGTACGGATACACGCGCACACGGCCTTGTGCGTCAGCCTCGACGAGCAGCATCTGTGCCGCCTGCTCTTTTTTGGGCGGAAGGGTATTGCAGAACTTGTCGAATTCATCCATCTCAAAATAGCTCAGCGTGCCGCTGCCCAGCGAAGTAAAATGATCCTGATGGATTGAACGCGGATCGTTGATCGGCGCATGCGAATGGCCGGAAAAGTCGATGACCTGCGGATAATTCATCAGATCGGCGATCAGCGGATCATCGCCCCAGTTGATGCTGCCGTACACCGTGCCGCTCAGATGCGGGTGCTGGAAAAAGAAGATGGGCTTTTTCGGGTCTGCCTTGGCGGCATTTTTCAGCTCCGCGCGCGCAAAGGTCAGCTGCGGCTCGTCGAACTGGCAGCCGCGTGTGGTCGTTACACCGATGAAATGGAATCCGTTGATGATTTCGTGAAAATTCAGCGGTGTGCCGAAGATTTCCGCAAAGCGGGCGCGTGCGTTTTCCTCGCCGTCGCTGAAATATTCGTGGCTGGCCATGGTCAGACGAAAGACCGTGCCGTCCTTGAGATTGTCGTCCATGATTTTCCGCACGGCGCGCATCTGGATTTCCGTGCCGGATGTGGCGAAGTCGCCGTTGATGATCAGTGCGTCCAGCTTTTTGTACGTTTCGCTCTTTTCGGATTCGGCATAAGCCAGCTGGATCGCCCGCGCAAAACGCGCGCGTTCGACACAGTCCGGATCGTCGTTGATGTGGATGTCGCTGACGTTCATAAAACGCAGCACGGGTTTGAATTCGGGATCAAAAGCCATAATGTCACGTCCTTTGTAATGTTGTATTGAAACCCTGAGAGAAAGAGTTGCTTTTGAAAACGCCGAGCGCGATCACCGCGGCCAGACGCAGTGCGTTGAGCGCAAGAACGCAGCGGCAGAACACGCCCAGCCCGCCTGCCCGCAGCGCAGGGATCCCCAGCGCAAAAAACGCGGCGCAGTACAGCAGGTTGATGTACAGCTGGTACTTTTCCTGTGCCAGACGCAGCAGGATCACCAGCAGGAGATTGGCGGTAAAATACAGGATCTGTCCGCCGTTGGCAATCAGGAAATACGGCGCGGCGCTGTCGGCAACGTCGGGATACAGCAGCCCGATCAGCAGCGGAGAGAGCGGAATAAACAGCGCAAACAGCACGCTGCCGCACAGCAGACTTGCCGCGCAGCACAACAAAAATTCCCGCCGGCCGAACCGCTTGCTTCGCGCGAGGAATCCGATGGCAACGCCGGCGATCGGTTCGGTCAGCATGGCCATCGCTTTGCCCAGAAGCGAAGCGGTATAGTAAAGCGAAACGTCCGCGCCGCCAAGCATCGTGCCAATCAGCAGCCGGTCGGCGTGCATGGTCAGGTTGGTAAAAAACTGCGCCGGGATCAGCGCGCAGCAGCTGCGCACAGCCTCGCGGTGGCGCGCGCTTTTGCGCCACAGGGGCGGCCGCAGCACGCCGCTGCACAGCAGAACATACACGACCGCGAGCAGTTCGCCCGGCAGCTGCACCGTTTCCCAGCGCTTTGTGTACATAAACAGCCCCGTGCCGGCGGCATAGCCGAGAGCGATGAGCAGATAAAACAAAAAATTCCTGCGGTAGTTGACCTCCAGCCGGAACGCAACGCTCGCATAATAGCGCAGCATCGTAAAAACGCCCAGCAGCGCATACAAAAAGGCCGCCGCGACGCCATAGCCGAAATATACAGCTGCCGCCGCACTGCATAGCGCGACCGCGGCGCCGCACAGCGCAAGCGGACGGTTGTAATCGCCGTTTTGCGCCTGAAAACGCGGGACATTCGTCATGCGCGCGTAATTGATCCCGGCGCCGGCAGAGAGCGCGAGCACCGTCTGGATCGACAGCAGCGTCAGCACATCGCCGAATCCGTCTGCGCCCAGCACGCGGTTGAAGGTCGGGTAAACAAGAAATTGGAGCACGCAGTTGTAAATGCCCAGCGCGACCACGCTCAAAACAACGCTTTCCAGAAAATGGTACCGCTGCGAACGCTGCATTTCCTTGTCCTCCCGGGATTTTTTTCAAGTATAGCATTCATGCGGATTTTTTTCAAGATGATTTTGTTGTAATTTGCGCAAAGATGTGGTATGATTATTTATTATAAAATGGAATAGTGTGGATAGGTGTTTAATCATGAAAACAATTCTTGAAAATGTACGTGCAATCGTCCCCATGGGGCAGGCGTATATGGTGCGCACATGCGACATCTGTATCGAAGGCGGCGTAATCACCGCCATGGACTGCGTGGACAAGCGCGGAGCGTCCCGTGTGATCAACGGCGCAGGCAAGCTTGCCATCCCGGGACTCATCAACGCGCATACGCACGCATATATGACGCTTTTCCGCAACTGTGCGGATGATCTGCCGTTTCACAAATGGCTGTTTGACCGGATCATGCCTATGGAGGATCGGCTGCAGCCGGGCGACTGTTACTGGACAACGCTGTTGGGCATCTGCGAGATGCTGCGTACCGGAACAACGGCCTTTCTGGATATGTACATCCTGCCCGACGATACGGCGCGCGCTGTGGCGGACAGCGGCATGCGCGCCGTGCTTTCCCGCGGGCTTGTGGGCGAGGATCGCCGCGACGAGGGCGGACTGCTCCGCATCCGGCAGGCGCGGCAGGATTATGACGCGTATCACGCGGCCGCGGACGGGCGGATCGGGTTCATGCTCGCGCCGCACGCGCCGTACACCTGCGCGCCGGACTACCTTGCGTATGTGACCGAAACGGCCGCACAGATGGGCGTGGGGATCCATACGCACATTGCCGAAAGCGCGGGCGAGGTTGAAACAATCCGCGAAAAATACGGCTGCACGCCGGTGGAAATGATGGAAAAGAGCGGCCTGTTTGCCCGCCATACCGCAGCTGCGCACTGTGTGTATCTGCAGGGGGATGATTTCCGCATCCTGCGCGAAAACGGCGTGAGCGTGCTGACGAATCCGTCCAGCAATCTCAAGCTCGGCAACGGCATTGCGCCGGTGCCGGAAATTCTGGAAAACGGTATTCCTCTTGCGCTCGGCACAGACAGCGCCGCGAGCAACAATACGCTCAACATATTCCACGAGATGAATCTGCTGGCGCTGATTCACAAGGGGACGCATCTCGACGCCACGTCGGTCACGTCGACCGAAGCGTTCCGCGCGGCGACGAGCGGCGGCGCGCAGGCGCTGGGAATCCCGGCCGGGGAACTGGCCGTGGGCAAAAAGGCGGATATTGTACTGCTGGATCTGTCCGCCCCGCAGCTCAATCCGCAAACGAATCTGATCTCCTCGCTGTGCTATTCCGCCAACGGCAGCGAGGTCGATACCGTGCTGGTCGACGGCAGGGTGCTGCTGGAAAAGGGCAGGCTGACCACCATCGACGAAGAACGCGTGCTG
>CAMOCU010000035.1 GCA_946610835.1 uncultured Clostridia bacterium
CCCATTTCTCCGCGCTCCTTTTTTGCCTCATGGTTCTAAACATAGGTTCTTACGAACCACCCTAAATACGCGCGCGTGCGCGTATTCTATATAGTCTTCTCGTCGGAACTCAAAACCGGGAACGATTTCGCATTCCCGGTTTTCAATTCCGCCTTTCCCTCCGCAGCTCCCCTATCCGGGGAGCTGCCGCCTTTGGCGGCTGATGGGGGAGTTTCGCCGCACCCGTAGGGGCGATTATCAATCGCCCGAAAGCTACACTCACCAATCCGCACCGCTCCCCGTTGCCTCCCCTTGTCAGGGGAGGTGGCGCGAAGCGCCGGAGGGGTAGTTGTCCTTTCGTCCTCCGTAGAGGCAGTCACAGCCAACAAATTATCTTTTTCACTTTTCCTTCACCTTCTTCCCGATCTCATACGTGCCGCCATACCGCATTCGGCGGCATTGCTCGCAGAACACCTTGTGATCTATGCCGCCTGCGACGCGTTTGATTTCGTAATGCTCTCCCACAATCGCGGCACACCTGCCGCAAAGATCAACCGCCTTCGGCTTCATCTTCACACAGTCCTTCCCTTTCGTTTCCTGCCGCCTCATACAGCGCACGCGCCAAATCGTCGATCAGTTGATGCACGAGGCGATCTTGCAAGTCATTTCCGCTTTCTCCGAGCAAGCAGAATTTCAGATGCAGGAGTTCATGAATCAAAATCCGCTCGAAGCAAAACGGGATCATCTGTTCTCCGTAGCAGGATTCCTCCAAAATACGAATCACAGCAGTCTTTTTACATTCCGTCCATTTGATTTCGCCGGATGCGTTATCTTGAATAAAATCAGCCGGTATCGCATTTGGATACAATTTGATCCGCCAATCCTGCAATCCAAGCAGATCTGTCCACTTTTTCAATAATGTATTTGCACGCTCTTTCTCCATGCTCTATTCCCCTTTCTTCACAAACACATTTCCCTTGTCCAAATAAATGATTTCTTTGCGCTGATACTCCGCATACGCTTTTTCCAGCGCAGCCCCTCTGCTGCATTCCCAGTTCGGCAGAAGTAAAACCGCATCTGCCTGCTCCAGCATTGCAAGGCAGATCGGCATATAAGCGTCAAACGATAGGTTGTCCGGCAAAACTGAAGGATCGAGCGCAATCGCCCCCATCTCCCGGAGGCAATCCGCCGCCGCTCGAAAGAGCCCCCTTCCCTTGTCCGGCAGCCCCGTCATTTGACCGGCTATGTAAATAATCTTCTTCATCTTTTAGTTCTCCCTTGCGCACCAAAACGGTGATTTTACAAACGACTCTTGCTTTCCAAAAAACGCCGCTACAGTCGTATCCTTCCGCTCCCTGCTTGCCGGATTCCGGCAAACAAGCAGTGTCGGCACGTTCGCCGGATGACCCCCCGGCGGCCGTGCCTGCCGCTCCGTCCTTGAAAAATGACACGAAACGCAGTCAAATGTTTTCAGTTTTCTATACATTGCTTCCTGCACTCCCCAACTTCCAGTTCTCCGCGTCTCGGCAATTTCTTCTCCCGGAAGAGCGCTCGCACTTTTTTTCTTCTCTGCTCCGCAATGCGCGGATTCCATCCGCACTCTGCGCATGCGCCATCGGCGCAAACTGTCGTCCCTGGCACATATCCAAGGATGCAGTTTGCAAGTTTCTTTCGTTCACCCATTTGCAATTATCCTTTCCTTCAATGCTTTCAATTTGCATTCGCTTGTTTCGCCGAAATGCGCATAGCAGATCGGCAAATAGAATAGATCTGTGCGCCGTTCCAAATCTCGCGCAAGCTGCGCCCGGAAGCACCCTGTAGGGCAACTCCCTTTGAAGTCTGCACAATGCGCATAATCATGGTTCATCTTTCTTCCTCCGCTTCCGCGGCTCGTAAGCCGTGCAGTCCGCGCCGCCCGGACACGGCCGCAACCCATGATCCGGATAATCCCAATAATTACAACACGGCAATCCGCCAACTTCACCTGCCCATCTGCACCCCTTCGGACATTCCGTCATTCCGTCACCCCCAGCAGATCGAACATGGTCACGTTTTCGTCCTTTTTTTCATATTCCTTAAGATATCCAACCGCATCACGAAAGTAGTCGCTGTTCAGCTCAATGGTGTAGCCTTTTCTCCCGGCCTTCATCGCTTCCAACGCAACAGTTCCGAGTCCGCCAAACGGATCAAGCACCAAATCTCCCGGATTGCTGTACCTGTTGATTATCCGATCTACAATATCAAACTGCAGCGGACAAACGTGCAGCTGTTGCCTACGCTGGCTTTGGGAGGTGTTCAGTGTCCGCATGCGATTGATGTCGTCCCATACCTGATCTGTCCAGCTGCCAGGCGCAACTACCATAAACGTTGCCGGAAGCCGCCCGTCTTCATCTAATTTCTTTGCCAGCTCTACATGATCGTCATAGTCGTAGACCGTATTTCGGCTGAATCGCCGATATGCTGCTTGCAGCTTTCCGACCTCCAATTTCGCAATTTCGTCTTTCGTCATAAGCCTGTTTCCGTCGCTGCGCCAATATCCATGCGCGTCAATCTGCCATTGTGCACGGGTATATTCCTCTTTGGTTTTTACTACAGGTTCGTCCGCATAAGCCTTGCTGCGATCTGTTGGCAACTTACGAAACAGTAAGATGTACTCCGGGCAACCAACGCCCATTTTTGAGCCGTCCTTACATTGCTCCGTCCAGCCGAGACGGTAAGTTTGATTGTTTTCCCGCACCACATCTGTCACAACTGTTATCATGCCGAAATAAGCAAAACCGTGCTGCATATAATGCCGGATGCACATTGCGTGAAACGGCTCCATTGTTGGCATTCCCAGCCCCGTTGCATTTCCGAATAACACACGATCTTTCACATGGCATGCGAAAACACGCCCTGGTTTCAGTACCTTAAGCAAATTTGGCGTCAAGTAATCCATCTGCTCAAAGAATTTGCCTGTGTCTTCGTTATGTCCAAAATCGTTATATGATGGCGTATACTCATAATGATTGGAAAACGGAATCGATGTTACAATCAGATCTATGCTGTTTTCCTGCATCTTCGCCGTCTCTTCTACGCAATCATTGTTGACTGCGGTAAATCTTTCGCCTTTGACTTCCACTCGTTGCACTCCTATACTTCGCGCCATAATCATCTCGGCGGCGCTTGCATTTAGCCCATATTTTTGGATAATTTCTCGCATTCTCTCTTGGAAATGGTTATGCTGTTCCCATTTCCGCATTAGTGCCTGATAAATCGGCTCTTCCGCTTCCGTAAAGATGATGTCAATAATGACTTGCTCTGTCTGTAAAAAGCGGTAAATGCGGTGGATTGCCTGTATGAAATCGTTAAATTCATAGTCGATCCCCACAAATATCGCGCGGTGGCAATGCCGCTGAAAATTACACCCCGAGCCTGACAAACTCTTTTTTGTCGCCAATATTTGAATGTTCCCCTCAGAAAATGCAATCGTGCGGCGTTCGCGTTCGTCATAGTCCATTGCGCCATAGATGTCTGTCAATCCTTCAATCTGCTGTTTCAGCTCATACCGCTCCGCTTCCAAATCATGCCATAGAATGAAATGCGCATCTGGATCTTCCTTTATAATCTCCTTTGCGCATGCCACGCGAAGCGCAATGCTATCGCGTTTTTCCCGAGCAGCGTCCGTCAATGATGCCGCAGCATCATTCATCAGCTTCATCTGCCCATTTTTCTCTTTTGCCATTCCGTACATCTCGTGCACAACATGCTTGCGCACGGTAAGCTGCGGCAGCGCGTAGCCGCTATCTGGGAAGCCGAGATCCGCAGGGCTTGTTAGTACAAGTGCCCACGAAGAGACCCAAAGCCAAAACTCTTCTTCCTTATGTGGGTACAACGTCAAATTGTTTGCCTTTGTGCTATCGCGCTGAAAAAAACGAGTAAGCGCCTGCCCTGTGTCCATAACCTCTAAGTATCCTGCGTAGTGGATCAGCTCTTTGTATTTATTTGGTGAGGGCGTTGCTGTGCATACCAGCTTATACCGAACACCGCTGAACTTATCCAGAAACGTTTGATAAGTCTTACTTCCGAAGCTACGGAGAACAGATGCCTCATCTAAGCTCGTCGCTGTAAAATACTGCGGATCAATATCTCCATCGCGTACACGCTCATAATTCGTCAGCAGAATCGGTGCGGAAGTTTTTTCTCTGACTTCCGCCATCGTCCGCACATACGGTGGCGCGTCCATATTCAGCATTGTTACAGCATCATGCGTAAATTCCTGTCGCACACCTAATGGCAGTACAATCAGCGCTTGTCCACCTATGTGCCGCTGGACAAGACGGCACCATTCCAGTTGCTGTATTGTCTTGCCCAATCCGAACGATTCAAACAGCGCGCGGCGGCCGCCCTTGCACGCCCATATCACCGCCGCTTTTTGGTGCGGTTTAAGAATCTGCGATAATTCCCGTTCTTCAACCTCTATTCCGGATTCCGGCGCAATCGTCACTTTTTTACGCAGAAAATCAAGATATTTCATTCCGCCCCTCCTGTTTGACATTTCCGGATCTTCGCGGTATACTGTCCGCGAAGAGTTTTGCTCTTCCCATAACTTCCGCGTGCAGGGTGCCAGCCCATTGCACGCGGTTTTTCTTTTTTCAGCGGCATTCGCGCCGCCATCCCAAGCATCCGCGCTTTGCTCATTTGAAGCCCTCCTGTTCCATATCTGATCCATAAAGTATATTTCCGACAATCTGCATCGCCTCGCAGAAACTGATCCTTTGGCAGGTGGCCTTGTGCACATCTTCAACCCAAATGCCGCCGTGACGGAGGCGTGGGTTTCGTTCAGCCAAGTAATACACAGCTTCATGTTCCGTTTTTTATTTGCAAAAGTATGTAGTTTCGCCGGTTACTGGCGAATAATACGCCGCATACACCGCGCTTCCCTGCGGCTCCGTGCTTTGCCAAACGACCGCCGCCGGAAGCCGTGACCCGCTCGTCAATAGATCCTCCGCAATTTCGTAGCACCGCGCCGTCGGCTTTGCCTTTTCGAGTGTTCCATCCCGCGCCGGAGCGTACTGCCAACAGGGTGACGATTGATAGATCACGCCGCGCACGGTGTTTGGGAATCTATCGTCAGCAACGCGGTTCAAGATCACCGAACCGACATTGTATAGCTGCTCGTCCGGGGGTCCATCGCTGCCCATCTCGCACATTATCAGCCGCGCAAGTAAGTCAACTTCCGCACTGTCAACTGCTTCTGTTTCCGTTTTCGCTTCTCCCCACGCCGGCGCATCTTCCGTCACAAGCTCCGTGATCTGCCGCTCCGCTTCGTCAAGCTGATCTGTCAGCTCGAAGTTGATCGCCTCCAGCGCCGCAATCTGATCGCGCTGCCCGGCAATCTGATCGGCATCCGCCGCAAGCGCGATCGCAGCAATTATCAGCAAACCGCCCAGCACAATCACCGTAAATACCAGATAAACCATAAATGCATCTATCTTTTTCATCTTTGTCTCCTTTCCGTTCCCTACCTTTCCGTAGGGAAGAACCACATCCGCTCCGCCAAATCCTTACGCCTTGCTGATCGCCTGCCGAATCTCATCAAGCGGAATCCCAAGCCCGGACGAGATCTGCAAAAGCTGATCTACCGTAATGCAGCCCGGATTGTGCAGCCGCTTGATCGCCGTCGGCTGCGAGCAGCCCCATATCCGCGCAACGTCCTCCGTGCTGCGTCCTGTCGCCATCACAGTCCCCTGCAGCAGCACTCGCAGCCGCCCATGCGCCGGCTGCGCCATTTTTACTCTCGGCATTTACTCACTCCTCTTTTTTATGTCTTTTGATCATATTCCTTGCGTTTTTTTGCTTGCCGTGGTAGCATAAATAAATGAGGTGATTGATTTGTCAAAAAAGCCAATTCATATAGAGTTCAATATGACCGGGCAAGATGTTGAAGCTATTCTCTGCGTTTTACCGCTTGTCCCAATGATTGGAGCTAATTCTGATCGGCAGAATGTGATAAACGCTGTGCTTTGTGAAAGCGCGGCAAAAAAGATCTCTGCACATCAAATGAATTTAGAGGCAAACGAGATCCGCGTTATTTCAGCAGCATTACAAGCTGCCGTTCTAATCCTGACCGATCCAGACGGTAGTTTTTCGCGCTTAATTGACGACGACTGGAAAAAAGATCTATCTGCACACTTTTTTACAATCAATCGTCTGAACACGCAGTTTCAAAACGCTCTGCAGCCCCTGCTGAAAAATGAATCTTGATAATCATCTCGTCTGTAATATTCAAATTCAGCAATCTTCGCAAAACCTGCGTCTGTTGTACCTGTGCTTGCTTTGCAAGTACAGGTTTTCTTTTTCTATGCATACGCTCACTCCTCTTTACTCTCGGCATTTACTCACCTGCTTTCACATCGCCCACAACACTTTCCAACGTCAATCCGGCAGCATTCAAAATCGGGACAAGCTCATTTGCATAAATTGGCCGCCTGCTATGAATGATTTTTGAAAAAACATCTCGGCGAATGCCGGCTCTGTCTGCTACTGCACTTATCTTCTTGTCATTCTGATACAGGTGCTCTGCGAGTCGGCGGTTTATTGTATAATCTCTCTGCATTGTTGTGTTCCCCTTTCAAAACTACACAATCTATTGAGTTCGAAAGCATTCTACTACATGATTTATTGATTTGTCAATGCTAATATAAACATTTTGTTGACATTTGCGCAAAATATGTTATCCTGTTGTCAACAATGCACAAAGAGGTGATTACCATGACACAATATGAAAAAATCGGTCTTTGTTTTCAGCGCGCCCGTGAGAGCGCTAACAGAACGCAGGCAGAAGTCGCGCATTTTCTTGGCTGCACATACCAAGCGATCAGCAACTGGGAGTGCGGTCGCACGCGGATCGACTCGGTATCTTTATTAAAGTGCCTTCTTTGGTTTGATACTGATATTTATGAGTTCCTCGAATCCTGTGACTTTGATGTTATGCGCCGATATGGATATGGTAATCCTGCAGCAGAAAACCAACTCCTCGCCGCCTACCGCGCCGCATCAGACGATGATCGTATGATCGTCGATACCGTCCTAAAAAAATACACCGCGCCGAAGCTTCGCGCAGTCGCAGCGCACGGCGGCGGCCTAACCTCCGCTCCGGCAGACGCGATCGACGCCCTCGCCGAGCAAGCCATCCCCACAAAAGACGATTTGTAATTTCTGTAAACCGGTACAAAATTTTTTGTATTCTGTTGATTTTATCACATATATGTAATATACTTTAAGCACAAGAGGCATACTATGAACAGAGACATCGTGTTAAAAACCCTGTATTCTCTTCTTGGATCCTTCCAGTTCTTCGATGCAATGTTATGCGAGCTTACCGCCTGCATTTCAAAACACGGGATTGAATTAGCCGTATTTAACAAACTGATGCTTCGTCTAAAACAGCTTGGATCGTTAGGGCAAGGCGCAAGTAAACTCGACGGTTTCGAGCGAATTGATGAAACAATCTATAGCCTTCATTTGCAAGGGACCGGCTTTAACATTCGAATTCTTTATGCCTTTCTTCCGAATGAGCAGCCCGTGCTACTGCTTGCGTTTCATGAACGAAGCGGACACCGCCGCACCGATTATACTCCACATCTTGATCCAGCCAAAGAACGTTTTTTATCAATAAAGGAGGCGTACGAAAATGAATAAAACAGATGGTAGGAAGCTGCTCGAATCACTCACGAACGATGCTGATCCGGAAGCTCTTTATATCTCTGCAGTGCAAGCAATGCTCAGTGCGCAGATTGCCGTCCGCCGTGTTGAGGCAGGTCTGAGTCAGGTAGAGTTTGCCAAACTCATGGGGGTCACACAAAGTCAGATTTCTCGCTGGGAGAACGGCGACTCCAATCCAACAATCGAAACACTTGCCCGCATAGCATTTCGTTTGAACTTGCACATCAATGAT
>CAMOCU010000036.1 GCA_946610835.1 uncultured Clostridia bacterium
GAGGTAAAACGCCTTGTACCCCTGCGCGCGCAGTTCGTCGAGCGTGACGTCCTTCCCGACCTCCACGCCGCAGCGAATCTCAACGCCCATCTGCCGGATCACATCAATCTCAGCGTCAATGACTTCTTTTTCTAATTTATAATTCGGGATCCCGTAACGCAGCATGCCGCCCGGCTCGCTGTTCTTTTCGAACACCGTCACATTCAAATACCCTTTTTCGGCCAGATAAAATGCACAGGAAAGTCCTGCAGGACCGGCGCCGATGATGGCAACCTTTTCTGTAAATCCGGGTTCTCTGTCGAAAACACCGTCTACGGTGATTTTGGGGATGACCTTTTTCGGGATCACGCGCGAAGCATTGTCCATGTCGCGGTGTGCAAGAAACTTTTTAACATCGTCAATGGCGATGGCTTCGTCAACCGTACCTCTTGTACACGCTTCCTCGCAGCGTTTGTTGCACACATGGCCGCACACAGCCGGGAACGGGTTCTCTTTTTTGATCAGCGCAAGCGCATCCTCATATCTGCCCTGCGCCGCCATTTTCAGATAGCCCTGAATGGCAATATGTGCAGGACATGCCGTTTTACACGGCGCAGTGCCGGTTTTGTGCGTGTTGATGCGGTTTTTGTCCCTGTAATCCTCTTCCCATTTATCCGGCCCCCATTTGGCCGCATCGGGAAGCTCCTGCTTGGGATATTGAATCTCGCCCTGCTTGGTGCAAAGCTTCTGTCCGAGTTTGAGCGCGCCGGCAGGACAGTGTTCCACGCACCGTCCGCATGCGACACAGTTCTCCGTGCGCACGTTCGCAACATAAGCCGAACGGGACATGTTGGGCGTGTTGAACAGCTGCGATGTACGCAACGCATAACAAACGTTGACATTACAGTTGCAGATGGCAAAGATTTTGTCCTCGCCGTCAATGTTGGTGATCTGATGGACGAAGCCGTTTTCCTCACCCTGGCGGAAAATCTCGAGCGCCTGTTCCTTGGTGATGTAATGGCCGCCCTTTTTGGTTTCGACAACATAATCGGCCATGTCGCCCACCGCGACACACCAGCCCTCCGGATCATCGGCGCAGCCTTCGTCGTATGTTTTGCGCGAATAGCGGCAGGAACACGGGGATGCGGCATACTTGCCGTCGTACTTATCCAGCCAATAGGAAATCTTTTCGATTCCGATTGCTTCGTTTTCCATCTCGATCGCTTTTTCGACCGGGATGACGTGCATGCCGATGCCGCCGCCGCCTGGCGGCACCATGGGCGTGACTTTTTCGAGCGGCAGACGCGTCATGCGCTCAAAGAATCGGCCAAGTTCCGGATGCGCCTGCAGCAGCTCGTAGTTCATGTTGGAAAACTCGCCGCTGCCCGGCACGAACATCGGTACAAGATACTGCTTTTCGTGCTTGTCATTCTCCCAGTTGTATTCGATCAGACCGACTTCGGCCATCTGATTCAGCAGCTGCTGCAGATGATCGCGATCCGCCGCGCCGGTCAGTTTGGCAATCTCGTCGAATGTGCGTGGCTTGCGGCGTCCCATTTTCAGCGCGATTTCGGCCATCTCATCGGTAGCAATGGTGGCCAGCGCCCAATACTCCGGGTCGGCCTTGGTCAATTTCTGCAGTCCGAGAGAGATCGGGATACGGTCGGTAATCATTTTGCCGAGCTTGACAATCGGTTCGCGCATGGGTTCGTCATTTTTCATGGATTCGGGCACGAAACCCGCCAGTTTGTCCGCCATACGTTTACTCCTTTCCTTCGATCCAGGCGGCGGCTGTATCGTTCAGCCACTGCGCCCAGCGTTCTATGCCTTCGCCTGTTTTGGCACAGATGGGAATCACCTGCGCGTTCGGGTTGCGCATATGTATGTTTTTGATACAGCGCTGCATGTCAAAATCGAAATAAGGCATAACATCGATCTTGTTGATCAGCACCACATCGCACACAGAAAACATCAACGGATACTTCAGCGGCTTGTCGTCACCTTCGGGGACGGAGAGAATCATCGCATTTTTGGACGCTCCGGTGTCAAACTCCGCCGGGCAGACAAGATTGCCGACATTTTCAAGAATTGCGAGATTAACATCGGAAGTGTCCAGACCCTCCAGACCCTGCCGCGTCATTCCGGCATCCAGGTGACACATCCCGCCCGTGTGCAGCTGGATGGCCTTGGCGCCTGTTTCTGCAATGGCTTTGGCGTCCACATCGGAGTCAATATCCGCCTCCATCACGCCGATCCGCCACCGGTCACCCAACGCCTCAATCGTCCTGCGTAAGGTTGTTGTTTTGCCGGAACCGGGCGAAGACATCAGATTGAGCAAAAAAACGCCCCGCTCCCGAAGTTCCTGCCGAAGAAGCTGTGCCTGCTTGTCATTGGCAGCGAATACGCTTTGCTTAATTTCGAGTACACGCACGTTCTCCAAGCTAACCCTCCTTATATCTTTACTTTGACTTTACTTTACCATGACTTTCGTAAATTGTCAATATGAAAAAATGCTGCACAAAAAAACTGCCGCAAGCGTTGCGGCAGCAGATGCGTTCAGATTATTGTTTTTTCGGCGTTTCATCACTGAATTTAACGACAAGCGCATCCCCGATCCGGCGCACGGAATCCCGCGCCGGCCAGTTATTCATTGTGCGCACGGCGTCAGATACAATGAGCTGTGCGCGAGCCGCGTCCTCCATACGGGAAAAACGGCTGTTCATGTGTCCGTGGCGGGACGTTTCGCTTGGGACAAAATTGGGCGTTTCGTCCGGATGATCCGTGTAGTATTTCAAACTGAACTCCAGAACATTGCCAAGGAACAGCGCGGTATTCTCCTCGTCGCGCAGCAGCGTGTTGAGCTGATGATAATAGTAATACCCCATGCTGCCCTTGTCGATATAATTCGGGCTGGTCGCGTTCGCCTCCCGCCCGACAATAACAAGGTATTTTGCCGCACCGTCGTCCGCCTCGTGCAGACGCATAACCATCTCTGCAGCCGCGGCATAACTCTTGTCCCACATGCGGTCGAAGTAGAAATAGTGAATGTTCGCCGACAAGCTGTTGCTCAGAATCATGACCGCAAGCAACGCGCCCATGGCGTTTTTCCAACGCAGACGTGTGAACTGTTCAAACAGCACCGCCGCAAGAATATACAGCACGCAAAAGCTGTGCTTCATCCGAAAGCCCATGTACGTCATATCGCTTGTGGCAAACAGCCACATAAATGCCGCAAACGGGATCGCAGCAGCCGCCGCAAAAAGCAGCGCGAGCTGTGACTTTTTGCTGTACAGCCCGCTTTGACGGATGCTGTACAGCAAAATGCCGGCAAAAAACAATAAAAAGATAACGTGCAGCACCGCCCAGAAAGGCACAGCCTTTCCGCGGCCGGGTACGAAGCTCAAAAAATAGAACCCCGTTTCCAACACAACCTGTTTGATTTTTTCCGGCAGGCCGGAAATCTGCAGTGTCCCGAGTCGGTCAATGCCCTGATAATTGGTCGGCTCCACATGCTGCAAAAGCATACACAACTTCCACACGCCGAAATCTGCCGCCAGACTCACGCCATACAGCCCCGCCTGTTTGGCGATCCAGCGCAGCTGCGTTTTGGTATCGTATCGCATCTCCAAAAGCGTGCGAATAAAATAAGCGATTGCAAGCACAAGCGCAAAGCTGACATATGACTGATATATTCCGCAGCAAAGAATCAAACAAACCGCTCCGCAGATCCAGCGGGAGATGCGGTGTTCCGGGATCTGTGTACAATAGACAGCAACAGACGCGAGAAGCAGCGCAAGCATGTAGCCATCCGCTGTGTATTGATAAAAGAAAACCTCTGTCACAGCCGGAAAAGACGCCATAAAAAAACCTGTCAGTGCAACAAGAACCGGATTTTGAATCCGGAAAATTTCCACAATCAGAATAGTGGCAAGAGCGATCCACACAAGCGACAGAATTCCCGTGACCCATGGCAGATCAAAGAAACTGCTTGGCGCGCAGGCAATTTCCAGAAACCAGCGTCCGGACGCCAGAACGTTCTGACGGGAATAGAAGTTCTGCAGGCTGTCCAGATTCGGCAGCGTGTTGGTAAATTTGAACAAATGCACGCATAAGCCAAACAGAAAAGCAGATAAAAAAGCCGTTTTTCGCGTAGCGGATACTCGTTTCCGAAAAAAACCAATTACGTTGCTGCCCATGTATGATCCTCCTTGTCAATAAACGGTTCTTCATCCAGGAACAACCGCTCTGAATCCGGCAAAAATCCTGACGAATCCATATTAGCCCTGCCGAACGCTGCCGCTGACAATGTCCGTATAGGGAAAACGGCTGCCGAGTTGCCTCGGCAGCCGCCAGTAAACAATGGTTTCTTACGCAGCGTAGGTGCAATGATCCACGATGCCGCTGTTTTCGATGTGCAGCTGAGCGATCGTGCTGTTGCCCACTTCTCTGTCGAAGAAGGTCCAGGTCTTGGACAGACCGATCTTGCTGATGATGCTGTTCTCACCGACGGAAACGCTCAGGATACCGTACAGTTTGACGTCAGCACAGAATCTCAGGTCTGCCAAATCATCCAGTCCTGCGGAAGCCTCAATCGCGACATCCAGCGGAACCTCGGAAGTGACAGCAGCTCTTGTCTTGACGTTGAAGACCTTGGTCAGGACATAAGCGCCGATACCGCCGTTGAATTCCACGTCGACGATCTTGAACTTCAGGAAGGTGAGGCTCAGGTCGAGACCAAGAACAGCGCGGAAGTCACCGGAGATGTTGTACTGTCTGTCATAGACGGTAGAAGCATGGATAACTCTGCCCTTGTTGTTGATGATCTCATAGCCCTTGGTCTCGTTGGAGGTGACGATGATCTCGATTCTGCCGTTTGCGGACAGAGTCAGAGAAACGTTCATTTCAACGGTCAGGGGCGTGCTGCCGATCGGGATATCAAAGGTAAAGATGTTGACCTTGATGCCGCCGCCCTTCTTCAGGGACAGGTTGCTCAGGTTGTTCTTGACCTTATCCAGGAAGGAGGAGCCTTCGTTGGTGAAGGAGCCGCCCTCGGGAACGACGGAAGCAGCATAGGAGCCTTCCAGAACGGTGGTCTCAACGAGATCATAGTTCATCTTCAGATAAGCTTCCTTGATGTCCATCTTCGCCAGATTGGCATTGTACTTGGCATCGAACTTGATGTTGCTCAGGGAGTAGTCCTTTTCCACTCTGACGCCGTCCACCACGTTGCCTGCAACGCTCAGATCCACGCGGCCGCCGGAATATGCTGCCTTGATCTTGAAGCCCTTAACGCTGAAGGAGACCTTCGGGTTCTTCAGGAACTTAGCAATTTCATCCTTGCCCTTGTCGATCAGTTCGCCGGCCTTATCTTTGATAAAGCCCTGGCCTTCGATGGCAAGATCGTCTTCCGCCTCAATGACGTTGCCTTCGTTGTCGTAAGCAACAGCCTTGTCGAGGTCAGCATCCACGGAGCCCTCAAAGTCGATCGCCTTAACAGCGTCTTCCAGAGCGACTTCCTTTGCGTCGACGATTGCAACACCGTCCGCAACTTCAACAGCAGCGACCTCGTAAGCACTGTCAGCGATGAACTTATCGCCAACAGCCAGATCGAAGTCAGAAGCCGCGAAGACGAGCTTGTCGCCGTCCACAGCGTAATCCACGCCGGTCAGGTCGACAACGTCCGCCTGCGGAACGATATCGGACTGCGGAACAGCAGAAATAGCCTGATTGTTGCTCGCTTCGACAGCCTTGTTCAGGGCAGCGATCGCGTCAACAAGCTTCGCCTTTCTGCGGTTTGCGGAGATGCCGAGATCGACATCCACGCTGGAAGCGTTGTTGATCGTGTTGACCACAAACGCGTTGGTGGCGTAAGCATCCACGTCGATTTTGTCATCGGCCGTGATTACGCCGTAGCCGTACGCAGCTTTGACCACGTCAGCATACTTCGCGGGGATCTCCGCGTAAGGAAGCTCGACGTCGGACTGCGCGATTCCGAATTCCTCAACGACAATTGAAAGCCAGTCGCCCTGAGTGACGCCATCCTTAACAGGAACGACGATGCCCAGTGCGCTCAGCACTGCCATGAGGACAGACAGAATCAGTGAGACGATTCTTTTCATGTTCTTTCCTCCTAACATTTTTTGCACCGGTGACCGCGTTAAAAATCATCGATGCTGCCTGGTTTGTCCGCGATTCAGGGCACAATGCCCCTACTCACCGACTATTTAGCAGTATCATTATAGCATGCGATGCGGGGATTTTCAAGCATTTTCCAACTTTTTTCCGGCGTTCAACGGTATAAAAATGAACAAAGTTTGAACACCGGATTTGTATATTTTGACGTATTTTCTTTTTTGCTTTTTCTATTTAGCAATATTCTTCGTTGAGTTGCACAAACAAAAATGTGTTTTTTTGTGCATTTCTACAAAATTCTCTGTAATACAGTATATGCCTCTGCATACGCAAAGAGTGCGGGTCTCCCCACACTCTTTTTCAATCTTGTTTCGGCTGCACAATCCCGGATCAGAACGTCTTGACCAGCTCGCGCAGATATGCTTTGAAATCCGCGCCGATTTCGGGATGATTCAGCGCGACCTCACAGTTGGCCATCATAATGCCCATCTTGTTGCCCATGTCGTAACGTTTGCCGACAAAATCCACTGCGGTCAGCTTGCCGGCCTTGCCGAGGTCTGCCAACGCATCGGTCAAATAGAACTCGCCGTCGCCGCACTTGCGAACGCCTTCATCCAGCATATCGAACACTTCCGGCGGAAGAACCACACGCCCGAGAATAGCATACAGCGACAAAATCTGTTCTTCGGTCGGCTTTTCGATAATATTGTGTACACGCATAACATTGTCTTCCAGCGGAGAAACATCCAGCGTGCAATACTTTTTGACCGCCTCGCGGGAAACCTCCTTGACGCCGACGGTTCCGCAGCCGTATTTTTCGTAAGCACGGATCATCTGCGATGTGACCGGATCTTCGGAAAGGATCACATCATCGCCGTACAGAACGGCAAACGGTTCGTCGCCGACAAAAGATCTGCCGCAAAGGATCGCGTGGCCAAGTCCCTTGGTAATCTTCTGGCGGATGAAGTAGACGTTGGCCATCTCCGCGATTTCACGGATCGAGCGCAGCATGGCTTCTTTTTCTTTTTTGCCTTCAAGATTGCGCTCCAGTTCGTACGCATGGTCGAAATGATCCTCGATCACGCCCTTGCCGCGATTGGTGATGATCAGAATATCCTCAATGCCTGACGCAACGGCTTCCTCAACGAGGTACTGAATTGCGGGCTTATCCACAATGTTCAGCATTTCCTTTGGCACGGCTTTGGACGCAGGAAGCACACGCGTGCCGAGACCTGCCGCAGGAATGATTGCTTTTCTGACTTTTTTCATGTATTTTGACCTCCAATTATCGCCCCTCGGGGCATACTATATACTATATTTATAGGTGCATTTTGAGCAAAGCGTGCGCGTCAAACCTGGATCACTGTCAGGATCAGATTAAAAAACACACTCACAACAAGATAACACCCGACCAGTCCGAGCACGGAAACGCCGCCTCTGCGCAGCGCAAGCATGCGGAAGGTTTTGTCGTTTTCCGCAAATTCATGCAGACTTTCCGCATCGCGGATCAGTTTCTTTTTGTATACCGAATCCGCCACCAGTGCCGCCGCAATGTTGGGAATCATCAAACCGCCTGCAAAAAGAAGCAGACTTTGCGAGATGCGCACAAGCGCCTGCTGCACCTGCTGCTGCTGCGACTCATTGAGCGACGCGAGCTGCGACGTGATCTGTTCCGGCGTGGAGTTCTCGTCGATCGTGATGTATTTCGTCACAACCTCCATTGCGTGATCCTGCATTCTGCCGACCGGAATCGACAGAAACACGGAGCAGACCATCAGTA
>CAMOCU010000037.1 GCA_946610835.1 uncultured Clostridia bacterium
GGGGTGTAGCGCAGTTGGTAGCGCGCCTGCTTTGGGAGCAGGATGTCGGGGGTTCGAATCCCTTCACTCCGACCAAAAACGCGTGATTTGTTTACCAAATCACGCGTTTTTAAATGCGGGTCGCACTGTAAAACGGCTTCGCTGTTCGTCTGCGGGCGCACAAGGGCAAGCGCCGCATCCGTCCCCGCACATCATCCGCTGCCGTCGGCGGCAAAAAAATTGGACATTGAACAGAATATCTGTTATATTATAAGAAAAAGCACAAGGAAGTGTTACTATGGCGTGTGCATTGAAAGATCTGCAAAAGGCCGAATACGAGATCCTCTGCCGCTTTGCGGAGTTTTGCGACGAACATAAGATTACATACGGCTTGTCCGGCGGTACGCTGCTGGGCGCGATCCGTCATAATGGTTTTATCCCATGGGACGACGATATCGACGTGCATATGGAAATCCATGAATACAAAAAGTTCATGCGCTGCATCCGCAAGCATCCGATTCCCGGCATGCATTTCAGCTGGATCGACACAGAGCCGGAGTATCCGTTCTATTTTGGCCGTGTGCGCAAGTGCGGTACCTATATGCCGCAGGAAAAGTATCTATCGCTGGATATGCACAACGGCGTGTGGATCGACATTTTCACCTATACCGGCGTCCCGAAAAGCAAGCGCCTGCTCGCGCTGCAGCAAAAGCTGTATCTGGTCTTTGCCACGATGGGGCGTATGTTCTGGTACAACCAGCTCGACGCGCAAAACGAAGCAGAGGTGCAGTACAGCCGGAAGTACCGCTTTTTGCAGAATCTTTCCCCAAAGAACAGGATCCGTCTGCGCAAGCTGCTGTTCACGCTGTACACGGCGATCGGCAGCCGCCATTCGGAATATGTCACCTACAACGACTGGTCGCTGCAGCCTAAGGAAATGCTGCCCAGAAGTTTTGAACTGCCGGTCTGCAAGCATGTGTTTGAGGACAGGGAATTCAGCATCCCGCAAAATTACGACGCCGCATTGAAGAAGCAGTACGGCGATTACATGACGCCCGTGGAGTATCCACTGCATACGGATCTGTCACATGTGGAGGTATAAACGATGAACGCTGTTTTGCTGCTGAGCGCCGGCGTCGGCAAGCGGTTCGGCACCGTGCTGCCCAAACAATACCAATTGCTGTGCGGCAAACCGGTCGTGCAGTATGTGCTGCGCACTGCGCTGGCCGCGCCGTCTGTGGGCGCCGTTGCGGTTGTGATGGATCCGGCATACCGGGATTATCTCGGCGACATTTCCGATCCGCGGCTGCATTTCACGGTCGGCGGCAAAGAACGCTTTGATTCCGTGCGCAACGGGCTGGACTGCCTTGGCGCACTCGGCACACCGTGCAGCAAGGTGATGATCCTGCAGGCTGTCAATCCCTTTGTGACGCCGGAGATGGTGGAGGAGTATTTCGCGCTGCTGGATACACACGACGCGGTAACAACGGCAGAAAAGTGTCCGGGTGAATTATTCAATGTCCGGAAATACGAAAAGCTCGACCGCAACGCCTATTATTTCTGCCAGTCCCCGGAAGCGTTCCGCTTTGCGGATCTGGATCGGTATCTGGACGTGCATTCGCCGTATTCCGAACTGATCTATCATTATCCCGGCACGCCGAAGATTGCTTTTTATACCGAGTTTCATCACAATGTCAAACTCACGCATCTTTCTGATCTGCAGTTTGCCGAATTTCTCATGCGGCAGCAGACGGATGCGGCTTTCGGGGATTGCGGAAACATTCCAAAGACTTGATCGAAGCTTCGCGCCCCGCAAAAAGGTTCCGATTGTATATTGTGTAAAAAGAAACGCGCCGCCCAAAACGGGGACGCGTTTTTCTTTGGAAGCAGATCGCCGCACGGAGCTATGCGCTCCGGCTTGGCTCGTCTGAGCCGTCCGCAATATCGGCGGCAGACATTTTTTTCTCGGCATATTTTGCCGAGATTTTTTTGTATGCAAAGCCGCCCAGCAGACTCAGCACGGCGGTGGCGGAAAACACGCCGACTGCCAGCGGAATGTTTTGTTCGCCCAGCAGCGCGCCGCAGATCGTCGAGGAAATAATCGACGGGATCCGTGCAATGGACGTCATAACCATGTATTCAACCGGATGGATGTCCGTCAGCCCGACAAAATACGTCATGCCGTCTTTCGGCGTGCCGGGGATCAGATAAAACACGAACAGCAGCAGGTTGCGCTTTTCTCTGTTTTGCAGAAAAGCCATGGTGCGCAGCTTGTTTTCCAGATGAAACAGCTCCAACACGCGCGTGCCGAGCTTGCGCGTGAGCAGCAGGATCACAATCGAGCCGAGAATATTTCCCAGCAGGCACAGCAGCATTCCGCCCACCGCGCCGAATAAAAGACCGGAGCCGATCTCCAACGGTTCCGCAGGAATGATCTTGACCACAGTCTGCACGGAACGAACCGCCGTGAATACAACGCCGCTCCACGGGCCGAAAGCGCGGATCCACGTTTTGAACCGATCCGTATCCGTTACAAACTGCCACAGCGCCTTGCCGTAACGGATATACATAAACACGCTCAGCGAAACCACGCCGCCCAGCAGGGCAAGCACCGCGATCCGTTTGAGCAGCAGACGGCGGCTTTCTTTGTTTTTACCGCTCATAGCTTTTCTCCCACGGTTTCCTCCAATTCCCGGCGCAGACGGAAAAAGTGTGCGCCGAGCTGCCCTTTATACGGCGGATTCCACGGCTTGTCCGCGCCGTCGTAATGAAGAATGACCGTGTTTTCCTGCACCCATGCCTTGTCGATTTCGCCGCGCTTGTGCGCGCGCTGAAAACATTTTTCGTCCATGTTGAACCGCAGGGGATCGACGCACAGAATATGTCCGTCGTAAAAAGCGTTGACCGTGTCCTGGTCGCCGAGGGAGAGCCGGTATGCGTTGCGCCGCACAAAGGCAAAAATCTCTTCGGCGTTTTCCAATGCGCGCAGTTTTTTCACATCCATCAGCATCACGCCGGAATTGACATAATCCGCGTTGTGCCGGATGCCCAGCCGCAGAAGATTGCACAGGCGCAAAAAGCCTGCGGTGTGTCCGGCGGCGGCGATGTAATTGCCGCAAAGGTCGGTCGCATAAAAATCACGCAGACTGTGCAAAACGGTGATGTCTGGATCCAGATACAGAATCCGATCCACGTCCTGCGGCAAAATAGAAGGCGCGATCAAACGGTAGTAGGAAGCTTTCGTCAACCGCCGCAGCACAGGCGCGTCTGCCAGCAGATCAGGCGGAACAGGCAAAGGAACCAGCGTGCAGCGTGCTGTATCCAGCCCCTGCCGGATGCGCACAAAGTCCGCCGGCGTGAGCGACGCGTGCGCAACATAAACCGTGTATCGCGCGGCCGGATCGGCACGCAGCATGGAAAACAGCAATACCCGCAGCGGCAGAATGTAATTTGCGTCCAGCGTGACGAGAATATTGATATAAGTCGTGTCGTTCATGGAACTACCTCGTTTATCCATTCCGAATCTTCATGTAGAATATACACAATCCTACCGCTTTTTTCAAGGGCTTTTCACCTTTTTTACCGTATCTTTCGAAAAAATTTACATCTGCTTCATTTTTGAAAAGAGAAAAAGAAAAACGCCCGCGCCGCGCTTTGCGGGCAGGCGTAAGTTTTCGAAGAATGCTTCCGTGAATTATTCGGCGTCCTCGCCGTCCTCCGGCTCGTCCTCGATCTCGAACTCCAGCAGCTCGTTGCAGTTGGGACAGTTGATGGAGCCTTCCTCCAGAATATCGCCGTCGACACAGATGACTTCCTTGCAGTTCGGACACTCGATTTCGTACACGTCGTCCTCGTCAAAAATGTCGTCTTCGTCGTCCAGCTCGTCGTACACAAAACCCTCGAGCTCGTCGAGATCTTCGTCCACGGTGTCGAGCTGCTCGTGAATCAGCGCCACGTCATCCTCAAGATCGGACGCGGTCAGCGCAAGATCGTCGATCACATCCATAATGGCGGAGAAAAGCTTGGTTTCCGGTTTGTCCGCATCCAGATTGAGTCCCTCTGCAAGGCCTCTGAGATAAGCGGCTTTTTCTGTCAGTGTCATGTTGAATCCCTCCTGGGTCAAATGTTACGCACGGCTGAGATATTCGCCCGTGCGGGTGTCGATAATGATCTCTTCGCCCTCGTTGATGAACAGCGGCACTTTGACCTGCGCGCCGGTTTCCAGCGTAGCGGGTTTGGTGGCGTTGGTGGCGGTGTTGCCGGCAAAGCCGGGATCTGTCTGGGTCACGGTCAGCGTGACGTTTGTGGGCGGCTCCAGACCGAACACGTTGCCCTTGTAAGAAAGGATGCGGCAGACAAAGTTCTCTTTGACGAACTTGAAGGAGTCCGGCAGATCCGCCTTGTTGATGGGCACCATGTCGTACGTTTCGGGATCCATGAAGTAGTACAGATCGCCGTCGTTGTAGGAGTATTCCATATCCTTGCGCTCAATGTACGCCGTCGGGAACTTGTCGGTGGGGCTGAAGGTGCGCTCCACGACAGCGCCGCCGATCACGTTGCGCAGCTTTGTGCGCACGAACGCCGCGCCTTTGCCGGGCTTTACATGCTGGAATTCGATGATCTGATATACCTGACCTTCCATTTCGAAAGTCACGCCGTTTCTGAAATCGCCTGCTGATACCATAATATTATTCCTCCGAATCTGAAGATTACTTTTTAATTCTATACCAAAAGTGCCTGCAATGCAAGCTTTTTTCAGGAATTCCGGGCAGATCGGAAAACTTTTTTTACAAAAATTGCGCCGCAATACCCAGAAAATCCCTGAATTTTCTAAATCTGTACATCTTTTTCTGCCGCAAAGTGCGCGTTGGACGGATCGCCGTCCCGTGCGCTCGCGTAAAAACCGACACGGCATTTGGAGCCGCTCAGCTTTTCTCCCTGCGGCACGAGCAGCGTCACGACGAAAGAACCCGTCGGCACATCCGGCAGCACGCGGATCTCTTCCATCGGCACGGCGATGCGCTGTTTGCCGGTATCCAGAACGCCGAAGTACAGGTTTTCCGGGTCGGAAAGTATGCTTTCCAGCGTGCGGCTGCGGCGAAAGCGCATTTCAAAGCCGTACACATCCGCGTCCCGGCGCAGCGCCGTGACGGTGATTTCTTCCTGCGGCAGCGTTGTTTCGGCATGCACGTCGGCCGCAACGTCCAGCCGCGACGCTTCTGTCAGTTCCGGATCGCCTGCGATCACAGCCGGCTCCGGCGCACGCTGCGTGCATCCGGCCAGCAGCAGTGCACACGCAAGACACAGACACCATCTTTTCATGTCGATCCTCCTTCGGAAGGCTGATGTATCCTCCCGCACACATCTGATCGGATGTATCCGGCGCTTTCCGATCCGTAACCAGCGCTTCCTTTGTGTTTGAAAAAGGTCTGCGCCCCGTACAGACACAGACCCGAAAAAAGACGATCAGAAATCCGCGCTGCCCGTCGTTCTCGGGAAGGGGAGAACGTCGCGGATGTTGCTCACGCCTGTCAGATACATAATCAGCCGTTCAAAGCCCAGGCCGAATCCGGCGTGCCTTGTCCCGCCATAGCGCCGCAGATCAAGATACCAGTCATACGCGCTCACGTCAAGACCGCTTTCGCGGATGCGCGCCTCAAGCAGATCCAGCCGTTCCTCACGCTGGCTTCCGCCGATAATCTCGCCGATGCCGGGTACCAGCAGATCCACCGCCGCAACCGTCTTTCCGTCGTCGTTCAGCCGCATATAGAACGCTTTGATTTCTTTGGGATAATCCGTGACAAACACGGGGGAGCCGAAGATCCGCTCCGTAAGGCACCGTTCGTGCTCGGTCTGCAGATCGCATCCCCACGAAACTTTGTACTCAAATTCGTCGTTATACTGCTCCAGCAGTTCCACAGCCTTGGTGTACGGGCAGCGGACAAACTCGGAGGAAACAACATGCTGCAGCCGCTCGAGCAGCCCCTTGTCGACAAAGCTGTTGAAGAAATTCAGCTCGTCCGGGCAGTGCTCCATGACGTAGGAAAGAACATATTTGATCATATCCTCCGCCAAACACATGTCGTCGTCCAGATCCGCAAACGCGATCTCCGGTTCGATCATCCAGAATTCCGCCGCGTGACGCTGCGTATAGGAACGCTCTGCACGGAAGGTCGGGCCGAACGTGTAAATTTTGCCGAACGCCATTGCCATCGCTTCGCCCTGCAGCTGACCGGAAACGGTCAGGTAGGCGGGCTTGGCAAAAAAGTCCTGCGAATAATCGACCGAGCCGTCCGGATTTTTCGGTATATCGGCCGGATCGAGCGCTGTCACGCGGAACATTTCGCCCGCGCCCTCGCAATCGCTGCAGGTGATGAGCGGCGTATGCGCATAGATAAAGCCGCGTTCGTTGAAGAATTTGTGCAGCGCAAAAGCCGCCGCGGAACGCACACGGAACGCCGCGTTGAGCGTGTTGGCGCGCGGACGCAGATGCCCGATCGTGCGCAGATATTCCAGCGTATGGCGTTTTTTCTGCAGCGGATAATCGGGGGAGGACACGCCCTCGATCTCCACGCTGTCGGCGTTGATCTCGAAAGGCTGCTTGGCCTCGGGCGTGAGCACCACGACGCCGACGATGTTGACTGCCGCGCTGACATTGAGTTTGACAGCTTCGGCGTAATTCGCCAGCTTTTCGCGCTCCAGAATGATCTGTACACTCTTGAAGCAGCTGCCGTCATTGATTTCCATAAATCCGATGCTTTTGGAGTCGCGGACGGTGCGGATCCAGCCGCTGACGGCAATCTGTTTGCCGCCGAAGCTTTGCGGGTCGGCATACAATGCCGCCAATTCGGTTCGTTTCATATCGCATCACTGCCTTTTCAGAAAATCCTTTCTGCATATTATAATACAATTCACAAAGAAGGTCAAGATGCAAGAAAAGCGAAAGAAAGAAAAAATCGTGCGCATCGGATTTTTCAGAGCCTCTCTTGCCCGCGGCGAGTAAATGTGGTATAATAAATAAATCAAACGATAAAACAGAGAGGTTATGTATGAACACACCCAACAAACTGACGATTGCGCGCATGTGCGTGACGCCGTTTTTTCTGCTCGCGCTTGTGCTGGAATTTCCCTGCCATTTTCTGCTTGCCGCATTTTTGTTTGCGGCCGCGTCGGTCACGGATTTTATCGACGGCCGTCTTGCGCGCAAAAACAATCAGATCACCGTATTCGGCAAGCTGCTCGATCCCGTTGCGGACAAGGTGCTGACCACGGCGGCGCTGCTTGCATTCATCCGGCTGGATCTGTGCAGCGTGTGGGCGGTGTGGCTGATTCTCACGCGCGAGTTTGCCGTCACGTCCATGCGCCTGATCGCGTCGGCGCAGGGGATCGTGATCCCGGCCAACATTTTCGGCAAGATCAAGACGGCCTGCCAGATGATTTTTATCCTTGTGATCCTGCTGCTGGGCGAGTTTTCCGCCCGGGCGCCGTGGTTTGCGGCGCATCCGTCGGTTTATCCGGCTGTGTCGGATGTGCTTGTCTGGATCACCGCCGTGCTTGCGGTTGTGTCGGGCGTGATTTACTTTGCCCGCGCAAAAAAAAGAATTGACTTTTTCCGCTGAGTTGCATATAATACAACCAGAGGCAAGGATGGGGAGGAGTACCTGTATACGCTCGTGCGGCAGAGAGCGACCCCGCGGACAGGCGTCCGTGCGCTGCAAGGGTCGCGGCACGAAGGCAGGGAATGCACCCCGGAGCCGGCGGGAGGAAATGCCCGCCCGTGTGGGATCGTTATATCCCGTGACGAGAGAAAAACCGGAGTGGAACCGCGTGCTCTACGC
>CAMOCU010000038.1 GCA_946610835.1 uncultured Clostridia bacterium
CTCCCAGTTCTGGCCTGTTGCGTGAAAGATCCGCATCAGGATCGACGCGACAAAGGGCAGACCCTGCAGCAGCGACGTGCCGTACAGCGCGCCGGGTGCCGGGCGCAATGCGCTGACCAGCACAAGATCCGGGTAGGGGACAGGTCTGCGGACAGGACTGCCTGCCCAGATTTCGGCGCGCACACCGTCTGCCGCACGGCGCAGCTCCACGTTTTCCAGCGGAGCGTTGTACAGCCCTGCGACACGGCCGTTCTGCAGCAGTATTTCGCCCACAGCGGTGCCGCAAGTCAGCAGCTGTTCCAGGTATGCGCTCAGAAAGGCGTGCACGCCGCAGCCGCATCCCGCGAGCGGAACCTGCTGCAGAAAGCGCTGCAGCGCACTGTCGGCGGCTGCGTCTTTGCAGCGGGCGTCAAATCCGATGCTCAGCCGGATCAGCTTGCCGACAGCAGCGTCGAGAATCGGGACGCTGTCCCGCAGTGACGTATACAGCGCCGCGCGGCAGGAAGCGCCGCTCTCCGACCAGGTAAAGGGCGGGATCTCGCTTTGCCGTGCTGCGGTCTGTACCGCCACACTTGCGGTCGTCTGTTTTTTCTTTCGGATGGACATGTGAACCTCCTTCATGGGTTCTCCCGGCTGACCGACAGGGCGTAAAAATCGTCCGTCGGCGCCTCAAGGGCTGTGGTGACAAAGTAGCGCAGATCGTCCATAGCATGGTCATTTTCCTTGCGCGGAACATCTCTGGCCGTATTTTCTTCCCAGCGGTACAGCGTGAATTCGCGCAGAATGTCGCGGCACGGGGGACAAATGCGGATGCGGCCGCTTTTGAGCGCGCCGGAAACCTTGCGGATGCCGTCCAGCACATCGTTTTTTGCGCCGATGACGCGGAATTTTCCGTGGCGGCGGATACATTCGATGAAGCTTGCGGCGGACGGATCGACGATCACCGACTCGATCTGCGCCGTACCGGCAAGCGCTTCGAGTGCGGTATAGTGTTCTTCGTCGGTGCGCTGCACGCCTTCGCGCCGGGAATCAAAATAGTACTCTCGCATCCTGTACCAAACGCCGTCAGTCCCGAGTCCCCACAGCCCGAAGGACGCGGGATTGACAGTGCCGTAATCACAGGAAATGAAGCAGCGGCAGGGCGTTCCCTGCCAGGGAGTGACATGGACGGCCGGGTCAAACATCGGATAAACCAGACCCGACGCCGCCGTCCACTTGCCCAGGACAAACCGCTCGTAAAACGCGCCGGAATAGACGGTTTCGTACCGCCTTCGTATAGCGTCCGACAAAGACGGATTGTCCGCCATGGTGAAGTGCAGATACAGACAGTTTTTCTCCGCGGCTTTTTGAATCCACTCGGTATAAAACCAGTGGTACGGACTTTCCGGGTTACAGTTGAACCACAGCTTCGCCTGCTGCAGCGAGCAGCGCGCGATGGCCTGCTCGACAAACGAGCGCGGCATCAGCGCAGCCTCATCCAGCAGCACACCGCCAAGCGTCATGCCTTGGATCAGTGCGGCGGAGCTTTCGTCCTTGCCGCCGAAGAGGTAGAAGCGGTTCGTTCGGTTCTGCCGGCAGATCACCACCAGATTTTGCGACGTCTTTTCTGTGCATTCAAACCCCAGTTCCCGCAGCAGCGGAAGGATCGGCGTCAAAATATTACGCCGCAGGGACGTGATGGTTTTGCCGCACAGCGCGAAGGACGTGTTCTGAAACCGGTAAAACGCCCAGAATACGAACGACAGCGTCATGCAGACCGTTTTGCCGCTGCGCACCGCACCGTCACAGATGACGGCGTCGCACGCGCGGTACGGACTGTAGTCGCACCACCAGTTGAGCGTGAGTTTTTGCTTTTCGGAGAACTGTTTGAAATCGGAGAGAGGGATACGCTCACCGCCCTTCATCCGATTCTTCGACCGGATCGTTTACGCTGTGCATCAGCGCCCGGTACAGCGCGCCGCCCTGCTGCGGGTCATCCCGCCGGGCAAGCTGCTCGAGATGCTCGAGCGCCTTGAGCCGGTCAAAGAACTTGATCTCCAGCGCGCCGTCCTTCGGACGTTTGATCTCGGATACGTTGAACAGATCCAGCTGATCCAACTGTTCGGGCGGCACACTGTCAAAGAGGAGTCGCAAAGCGTCCGCTCCGGAACCGAAGGCAAGCTTGCGGTACCCGGCCAGCAGCTCGTCCTCGCGCACTGCGGGGGGCGTGCAGTTGCGAACGGCCGAGCGGATCTCTTCGCGCTGCAGCAGCCGAGCCGCTGCCTCCCGCGGGGAGACAAATCCGGCTCTGGCGGCTGCCTGCGGCGCATCCTGATCCATGGCGTAGTACAGGCAGAACAGCTTTTCTTTCCGTGTAAGACTTTTCATTGTCTGCGGTCACTCCTTTCGTCCTCTCACTTTCCGACAAAAAAATGCCCTTTGTTTCCCGCCATTCGGAAAACAAAGGGCATTTTGTACGCAAGTTTACAATCTGTTCACTTTTTATTCATGATCTGTTTGCAATTACCATTCCAGATGTACCGCCAGACCGTCAACGGTGTAAGAAACGTCGTGGCGGTAATTGTGCTCGATCGCGTCACAAAAAGCATCAAGCATCTCGACGTCGCGCATTACGATCGTTGCATCCATCGTCAGCGAGGAAGGCTCGTATTGTTCTTTGCTCATCTTGAAACCGTTGAGCCACCAGTGCTGCACGGGGCCAAGGGACAGAATCTGTTCGTTGCCGTGCGTAATGGTCATGGACATTTCGAGCAGTTCGTCGTCCGTGGCGCAGTTGTAATACGATCCGATTCTGCCGCGCGGACGGTTGTACAGGCCGATCTCGCCGCCGTTGGTAATCAGATAGTTGCCTTTCCAAAGCTGGATCATCCAGTCCTTGCCGGCGTAGGTGAATTTGAACCGTCGTGTGGTGTAATGCCACATCCAGTTCGGGGACAGATAGCAGAAGAAATCGTAAAAGAAGCAAAAGCCGTAATTGCGCATCCATGCGTTGATCGGCGCGTAAACAAGCAGATCGTAGATCGAACAGTTGAATCCGACGGACACCATGCCGCTGCCGTCTTTGTTGTATGCTTCGCCTGTGACGGCGTTGATAAAGATTCCGGGGTGCAGTTCTTCCTGCGAGCCGTCGCGGTATGTCAGGCGCAGAATCACCTCGTGCACATCGGGATCGTTCGTCGGGATCGCAGTCACGTCGCACTGTTCCATCACGCTGAAATACACGCCGAGGAATGTGTAAAGCCCGGACAAAACGTATTTGCCCTCGCTCCAGTACTGGTCGCGCTTGTCATACATGGCGTCGCGCATTTTTTCGGTGTCGATGCCGAACACGCGCACGGTCAGTTCCGCCAGATATTTGGTTTCCGGGAGATTGGTCAGAAGTGCGAGAACATCGAGATCGGAGTTGTCTTTGATGTAATTGCAGTACTCCGTGATCTCGCCGTCTACGAGTACATTGAAATCTTGATCCGGCAGCAGCAGCGTGCCGCTGAACAACCGCACAAAAAAGCGCATGGTGCGCATGAACGAACGAAACTGCCGGTGGGTGCTGCTTTCCTGCGCGTAGACGGAGATATACTGCTCATATTCTTGCGGGTTGGTCAACTCGTCGGCGGACAGCGGCACTTTGGGTGCGGCAAAGGCCGGCTGCGCAATTGTCACGGACAGAATAAGCGCAAGAAACGCAGAAAGAATTTTTTGTATATGTTTCATAGATCCTCCCTGAAAAAAAGCCGGGCACTGCAAAAAGGCGGCTCGACTTTTTTGATGCTTTATTCGTCCTCCAGATTTTCCTTGCGGAAGCGCTGGATTTTCGCTGTGGTCGTTTTGATGAATTCTGTCTTGCGGATGCTGAAATGCGTGATGCGTTTGTAACCGGGTACCGCACGGTTGGCGTCGTCCACGACCTGTTTAATGACCGACTCGACCTCCGCGTCGGTGACGTCCTGCTTGCCGAGTTTTTCTTTGATTTCGCTGTAGTTCGGGAATATTTTTGCCATAACGGCAAGCTTGCCCTTGCGGTCTTTGCCGCCGTACACAAGCGCGTCGGAAACCTCCGAATGCCGGCCGAGATGGTATTCCAGCTCTTCGGGGAACACGTTTTTGCCATTGTCGGTGACAATGACGTTTTTGCTGCGCCCGCTGATATAGAATTGGTTTTTCTCGTTGACACGGCCGAGATCGCCCGTATGGAAGAAGCCCTCTGCGTCGATGACCTCGCGCGTTGCTTCCTCATTTTCGTAATAGCCCATCATGACCATCGGGCCGCGCACGCAGATTTCGCCCACGCCGTTTTCGTTGGGGCAGTCGATCTTGGCCTCCACACTTGGCAGCGGTTCGCCGATGGATTCGGCCAGATGCAGGCGGTCATTGTTGATGATGACGAGCGGAGAGCACTCTGTCAGCCCGTAGCCGAAAAGGATTTGGATGCCGAACGCGTCGAAATCGCGCAGGATCTGCGGATCAATCGGCGCGCCGCCGCAGATGATCAGCCGCATATGGCCGCCGAATGCTTCCTGAATTTCCTTGAAAAAGACCTTTTTCAGATCAATGCCGATCTTGGAGCCGGCTTTGCAGAGCGCTTTGCCGACCTTGAATTTCAGCTCGCCGTGCGGCTTGTCCTTGATCGCCTTGAGCAGACGGCGGTGAACCGTTTCAAGGATCAGCGGCACGCTGACGAAAATCGTGGGATTGAATTCTTTCATGTTTTTGAGCGCGTATTTGAACCCGTCGCAGAACGTGACTTTTGCGCCGCTGTACGGTGCGCAGAACATGATAATTGTATTTTCATAAGTATGGTGCAGCGGCAAAATCGACAAACCGCAGTCCTCGGGATCGATCTTGACCACCTCCATGGTGTGGATCACGTCCTGGCAGAAGTTGCGCTGGCAAAGCATAACGCCTTTGGAGGTGCCGGTTGTGCCGGATGTAAACAGCAGCGTGCACATTTTTTCCGGATCCAGCGGGACATGCAGGTATTCGTCCTTGCCGCTCTGCAGCAGCTTTCTGCCGCGGCGTACCAGCGCGTCAAAGGAAAGCACGCCGTCCGCATCCTCTTTTTGTTTGTAGCACACGAGCGTGACGCCTTCCAGTTTGTCCCTGTCGAACTTGCGCAGCATTTTGGCGTCGCAAAACAGCAGCTTTGCATTGCTCTTTTGCAGAATGCCGTAAATATCGTCCGCGGCGAGTTCTTTGTCCGTCGGCACTACGACGCATCCGCCCAGTACGATGGACATATAGCACAGGCACCATTCATAGCAGTTGTCTGCAGCAATGGCGATCCGTTCGCCGGCAAGCCCCAGATCAAACAGCGCCGTACCCAGCGCATTGATCTCGTCGCGGTAGTCCTTGTAGGTGATGAAGTAGTGCTCGCCGTTGTCGCGATTGACTTCAAAAGCATAGCGGTCGGGATACAGTTGAACACTCATATCCATCAGTTCCCGCAGATCCCGGAACTCACGCACTTTATAAAAAGGTTTTGTCATTTTGATTGCCATATTTCTCACATCTCCAAATTATTGCCGCTAAATTATATCAAATTACGATGTTTAAAGCAAGTGCGATTTTGCGCATCTGTTCCATTATAATCAACACAAATAAAATTATTGTACGGTAATCACATATCTTAAGCAAATCTTAAGAATTCTAATACAAAACAAATGTACGTTTTTTGCAAAAAACTCTTGCTATATCTGTATAGAAATGGTATACTTCTGTTTAGAATGGAAAGTTTCGACTTGGACTTGTGAACCGTACAGAGAGGGTAGACATGGCAGCAAAGAATTCTACTTCCACCACAAAAAAAACGTCCTCCGGCGCCAAAGGAAAAAGCGCTTCCGGGACAAAAAACAGTCAGCCTGCCGGCAAAGCGCCGACGGGCGGAAAATCTTCTACGCCAAAAACGTCGACCAAAACGCCCGCGCGCGCCGAGCAGCCGCAGCATGTAACGCGCCAGCGGTCGGCGATCCTGCTTTTGGGCGCGGCCGTGCTTTTGTTTTGCATGGCTGCGATCGAGGGGCAGCGCGTTTGGTTTTCGCTGCATCATGGTCTGTTCGGCTTGTTCGGCGTGTGCGGCTGGGCGATCCCGGCGATCCTTGTGGCGCTGGCAGTCGTTTTTACGATTAACAAACCTCTGGGCGGCATGCGCTCGGAATTTGTTTTTGCCGGGTTGTTTCTTGTGGTGCTCAGCGGAATCGTCCACGTCGGGTTTCACGACGCGATGTATCTTGAACAAAACGGGTTCGGGGTGCAGATCCGCGACGCATGGGCATATGATTCCGTTGTGCGTTCCGGCGGCGTACTGGGCGTGCTGGTGGGCAATTCCTTCGCCGCGTTGTTCGGCAAAGTGCCGGCGATGATCACAATGGTTGTTTTGCTGTTTGTGTCATTTATGCTCTTCTCCGGCACAACGCTTCTCGCGCTGTATTACGGCATTTCCAAACCGGTCAAAAAGGTCGGCGAGATGGCGGATGCACGGATCGAGCAGGGGATGCGCAGGCACGAAGAATTTGAGGCACAGCGGGCGCTGCGCCGCGAGGAAAAAGAGCAGCGCCGCGCGCAGACCGAGCGTACAGAGCGCAAGTTCAATCCGGACATCCGCATCGGCCCCGATCCCGTGCCCAAAATAGATTATACGGAAAACGAAAATTTCCTTCCCGATTTTATTTATGCCGACAATGACCGTTCCGCTCCGAAAAACACCATGCGCCCGCCGGTTCTGGTGAGCGACGACGCGTCTTTTGTGCAGACGGACAACGAGTTCCGCAAACCGCCGCGCCGCGTGCGCAAGGGTGATCTCGGCCCCGATGCGCAGGCAGCGGCGGATGCCGCATCGGACATGCCTGCTGTGCCGACGGAAGAATCGGCTCCGGAGCCGGAGGAACCTGCCGTCGAGCCGATCCCGCAGGTGCAAATGCCCCCGCGCCGCCGCAAGAGCAGGGGGAAATCTGACAATCTTCCGCCGGACGACAGTGCGCAGGCGAAGACGGATGAACTGTTTGAGATCCCCGCACCCGAAGGGGATCCGCAGATGCGCACCTACCGCAAGCCGCCGCTGTCCTGCCTGGCGGAGCCTGTCTACAACGCCGAATACGGCGGCGCCAACGCAGAGATCGAGCGCAATTCCGCGCTGCTGATCAAAACGCTGGAAAGCTTCAATGTCAAGGCGTCTATCATCGACGTTGCGCGCGGCCCGTCTGTCACGCGGTACGAACTGCTTCCGGCGGAGGGCGTCAAAATCAGCAAAATCACCAACCTTGCCGACGATATCGCGCTGCGTCTGGCGTCGTCCGGCGTGCGCATTGAAGCGCCGATCCCGAACAAGGCGGCCATCGGCATCGAGGTGCCAAACCGTGCCAAAGCGTCTGTAACGCTGCGCGAGATCATCGATACGGATGTATACCGAAAGGGTCGTGAAAAGAGTATTCTCAACGTTGCGCTCGGCAAGGATATTGCAGGCAATGTGATCTGTGTTGACATCGCCCGCATGCCGCACCTGCTGATTGCCGGAACGACAGGTTCCGGTAAATCCGTGTGCGTCAATTCCATGATAATGAGCATCTTGTACAACGCCGACCCGGACGAGGTCAAGCTGCTGATGATTGATCCCAAGCAGGTGGAATTTACCGTTTACAGCGGCATTCCGCACCTGCTGGTGCCGGTCGTGTCGGATCCGCGCAAAGCGTCCGGTGCGCTCAACTGGGCAGTGACGGAAATGCTCGGCCGATACAAAAAATTCTCCGAGCGCAATGTCCGCGACATCACCGGCTATAACAAGC
>CAMOCU010000039.1 GCA_946610835.1 uncultured Clostridia bacterium
GGCGACCGGCACGATCCGTTCCCTCGTCTGCAAAAAGGACGGCTATGATTACGCCGCGGCCGGCGCGCTTGCCGTGCCTGCCGTGCTTGAGGACAAAGACTCAGACACATGGGCGCACAACATTTTCCGTTTTGAAAACATTCGCGGCGCTATGCAGTGCACGGAGCTTCGCCTTGTGCAGTGCGGCCCGGCGCAGGCCGTGATCCGCGGCAAATACCGCTTCGGCGACAGCACGCTCACACAGGAATTCTCTCTGGCCGCGGGCGACGAGATGCTCCGTGTGCAGTGCAAGGCGCTCTGGCAGGAGCCGTTTACGATTCTGAAAATGCGCTTCCCGGCAGGCGGCACAGACCCTGTCGGCACATACGAAATTCCCGGCGCATTCCTCAAGCGCCCCTGCACGGGCGACGAGGAGCCGATGCAGTCCTGGGCGGATCTGACCGTGACCTGCGCCGACGGCAAGCGCCGCGGCATTGCCGTGCTCAACGACTGCAAATATTCCGTCAGCTGCCCGGGCACGGAGCTGCGCCTGACCATGCTGCGCAACGTCATTTTTGCCGACCATTACTCCAACCGCCCGGCAGCGGATTTCAACTTTACCGACGAGGGGCTGCAGCGGTTCAGTTACGCGATCTGTCCGCACGCGGACGAGGCCGAAACGGCGGATCTTACGCGCAAAGCCGCTGTGTTTAACCGCGCGCCGAACGCCGTCCCTGCCGGCTACCGCAAGGGCGATCTGCCTGCCAGACAGAGCTTCCTGACCGTGACAAAGCCGAATATCAGCGTCACGGCATTCAAAAAGTGCGCGGACGGCAGCGGGGATTACATCCTGCGCGCATACGAAACCGCCGGGCGCAACACAGGCCGCGTCGGATTCGTCTGTGACGGCGCTGACGCCGGATTCTGGGCGGATTTCCGTGCGCATGAAGTCAAAACCTTCCGCATCGGCCGGGAGGGATATGTGACCGAAACAGACTTCCTGGAGGGCTGCATCGAATAAGGAGGCATTCCGTGTGAAAAAGAAAACTATCCTCATCCTCTGTATTGTGCTGGCCGTTGTGCTGGCCGCGGGCGGGATCACCGCGCACCATTTTCTCGCCAAACCCCAGCACCGCGAACCGGACATGAGCAAAACGCCGATTCCCGTTTCGATCGACGCAAAGCCCGTGCTGCCGGCGCAGACGCTGCAGGATGCCGCCGCAGTACGCAGCGGGCTGCAAAGCGACCCCGCCGCGTCGGCTCCCCTGTTCGGAAAGTCATATCCTGCGCGCGTGCTCAAATCCGCGGATACTTACACGGATGAAAACGGGCTGTCGCTGCCTGCCGTGCGCTGGACCGAGTATCTGGACGAAAACGGAAAGACAATTTATACCTATGTCATCAAAAAAGAGCAGCAGGCGGTGTATGCCGCGGACGGTACAGTTGTCTACAGCAGCGACGCCTACCGCCCCGACGCTGATTACACAACGGAGCCGATGCGCTGGTTTTACAGCGCGGGCAAGCTTGCCTGTGCCGAACTGAATTTTTACGACGGCGAAAACAACGGCAGCGCATACTACGACGCCAACGGCAAACTGCTCGCCATCCGTACCGAGTACGCTTCGACCGGCAAAGACGGGAACGTCACGCTCGAGCACATGTATCTGGACGGAGCGTTTGTCATGATCGAAGAGGAAGCATTCCGCGCGCTGATTCCGCAAACGGACGCGCCCGCCTTCCTGCAGATCAACTGGGAATAAAGGAGGAAAAGCATGGCTGAGCAATCCGCAGGCAAAAAAACATTCTGGCAGCTGGTCAAATTCACGCTTGTCAGCCTTTTGGCGTGCATCGTGCAGGTCGTGTCTTTGGCGATTCTGTACAACATCCCTGCCATCAAAGCGCTGTCGGCGCAGCCGTTCCACTGGTTTGTGTTTCATTACGACGTGATCCCCGGCGAGCAGTGCGGTCTGGCGCTGTTCATCGCGTTCAATACGTCCAACATTCTCGCGCAGATCGTTTCCTTCTTTGTCAACCGCAAAAAAACATTCAACGCGGACAACAATATCCCCATCACGCTGACAATTTACATGCTGTTTACGCTCGCGCTGATCTGCTTTTCCGCGTGGTTCAACCCGGTGGTGTTCACCTTTGCTGTGAATCACGGCGTTTCAAGCGCGCTGGCCACCACGATCGCAACGGCCGTGTGCAGCTGCATTCAGTTTTTCATCTACTTCCCCGTGGACAAGCTGCTCATGCGTCAAAAGAAGAAGGAGAACGCCTGAACCATGTTTACCCCCGAAACGCTGGATTTTCTGGCGACCAACCGATTTATGAACAGCCGCACATGGTATGCCGAGCACAAAGACGAATTCAAGCGTCATGTTTTGCATCCGCTGATGGATATGGTGGAATTCCTTGCGCCCACGCTCGAAGAAATCGACGACCGCATTTTGACCGAACCGCGCGTTGACGTAACGATTTCACGGGTCTACCGCGACATGCGCCGCGCCAAAGGCGAGTTTTACCGCGATTATATGTGGCTGACTTTCAAGCGGGACAAACACATGTTTCCACGCTATCCGGAATTCTTTTTTGTTCTGTCGCCTGCCGGATTCAGCTACGGCTGCGGGCAGTACGCCGCAACGCCGGAAACGCTCGCCATGCTGCGGCAAATGATTGCCGCCGACGATCCTCTGTTCCGCAAAGCGGACAAAGCGCTCCGGCGGCAGTCGGATTATGTGCTGGACGGCGAGCTGTATAAGCGCAGCAAGCGGCCGGACGCCACGCCGGCGCAGCGCAACTGGATCGACCGCAAAACACTGTGTCTGCTGCACGAGGGCGACCCGCTCAGCGCACTGTTCCGCGAGGATCTCGCCCGGCAGGTTGCACAAACCTTCCGCGCAATGCGCGCAGGATACGACCTTTTCCTTGCCGCAACGCAGCGCGCAAACGAATTACGCGTCGACAATTAAGGCAATACCGCACAATCGGGCTGCGCAAGGGATAAAAGGTGATTCCGGCAGAATGTACGAAAAGCCCTTCGCCATGCTGCGCAAGGCAGGGAGATGTACAACAGACGGAAAGAATCCGCTCCACCGCGCCCATCGGACTTTTGCAACACTCCGCTGAAACAAACAAAAACCTACGCCGCCGAGGTCAGCCCCCGGCGGCGCTTTCGTTCCTGATTGATTTTTTACCGCACCGAATATCCTGCCTTTTCAACGGCCTCGCGCAGCGTGTTTGCGGAAATATCTTCCGTAAGCTGCACTTCAGCCGTTCCTTTTTTGTGGCTGACGGCAGCGGTACGCACCTGCGGCACTGCCAGCAGCGCCTCGCGTACACGCGCTTCACAGTGCGCGCACATCATGCCCTTGATCCGCAGCGTCCGATGCAGCGGATCGGGAACTTCCTTTTTTCGCCGCGAATGTCTGCGGAAAAGATTCAGCCGCAGCGCATTCGTGACAACGCAGAAGCTTGACAAACTCATTGCCGCCGCGCCGAACATGGGCGGCAGTTCCCAGCCAAGCAGCGGTATGAATGCGCCGGCCGCCAGCGGAATGCCGATCAGATTGTAGAAAAATGCCCAGAAAAGATTTTCATGGATATTACGCAGCGTCGCCCGGCTGAGCGCGATCGCATCCGGAACACGGTACAAACCCTCGCGCACCAGCACCACATCCGCCGCGTCGATTGCAATGTCGGTTCCGCTGCCGACCGCGATACCGATATCCGCCGCTGTCAAGGCAGGCGCATCGTTGATCCCGTCGCCGACCATTGCCACGCGTCCTTGCTGCTGCAGCGTGCGGATCGCCTGTTCCTTGTCGCCCGGCAGCAATTGCGCAAGCACATCATCCACGCCGGCCATCCTGCCGATCGCCTTTGCCGTGGGTTCGTTATCCCCCGTCAGCATCACAACGCGCACGCCCATCTCCCGCAGGCGTCGCACGGCCTGCACGCTGTCGTCGCGCAGTGTATCCGCCACAGCGATGCAGCCGAGCAGCTGTGTGCCGTGTTTGAAATACAGCGGCGTTTTTCCGGCCGCAGAGAGCGTCTGCGCCGTGTCGGAATCCGGAATTTTCAAAAATGCCGCACTGCCGCCAAGCAGCGTTTCCCCGTTATATTCAGCGCGCAGTCCATGCCCGGGCAGCGCGCAGAAATCCGTCACCTGCGGCAGTTCCACGCCGCTCTCGCGCGCCTTTTCAAGCACGGCTTTTGCCAGCGGATGCTCGCTTTTTTGCTCGAGCGCACCTGCCAGCTGCAGCAGTGTCTGTGCCGAAACGCCCTCTGCAGGCAGAAGATCCGTCACCTTCGGTCTGCCCTCGGTCAGCGTTCCGGTCTTGTCCAGCGCAACGATCTGCACTTTGCCTGTGTTTTCGAGTGCGGCAGCTGTCTTAAACAGCGTTCCCTGCCGCGCACCGACGCCGCTGCCGACCATAATGGCCACAGGCGTCGCCAGACCCAGTGCGCACGGGCAGCTGATGACCAGCACGGAAATTGCTCGGGTCAGAGCAAAGCGAAATTCCTGCCCGCTCAGCAGCCACGCCAGCAGCGTTACGGCTGCAATGCCGAGCACCACCGGCACAAAGATGCCGGAAACCTTGTCCGCAATGCGTGCGATCGGCGCTTTACCCGCGGAAGCGTCCTGCACCATGCGGATGATCTGTGCAAGCGTCGTATCCTCGCCCACATGCGTCGCACGACAGCGCAGATAGCCCGACGTATTGATCGTTGCGCCGAACACGCTGTCGCCGCTCTTTTTGTCTGCAGGTATACTCTCGCCCGTCAGCGCGGACTCGTCTACACCGCTCTCTCCTTCAAGAACCTCGCCGTCCACAGGGATACGCTCGCCCGGCCGCACAACAAACAGATCACCCGCCTGCACCGCATCCACCGGAACAGTCACTTCCTGCCCGTCACGCAGCAGCACAGCCGTCTGCGGCTTGAGCGCGATCAGTCCGCGAAGTGCGTCGGTCGTTTTGCCTTTGGAGCGCGCCTCCAGCATTTTGCCCACATCGATGAGCGTCACAATCATGGCGGCTGACTCGAAATAATATTCCAGCATCTGCTGCATGACAGTCTGCCGAAACAGCAGCACAACGCTGTACACAAACGAAACAGCCGAACCGAGTGCTACGAGTGTGTCCATATTGGGCGCACGGTGCCATGCCGCGCGGAAACCGCTGACGAAAAAGTGACGGTTGATCAGCAATATCACCGCGCTCACCAGCAGCTGGAACAACCCCATGGCCACATGGTTGCCGTCAAAAAATGCAGGCAGCGGCCAGTGCCAGAGCATATGTCCCATGGACATATACATCAAAAACAACAGCAGCACCGCCGACGGCACGAGCCGCCGCACCCATACGCGCACAGGATTTTCCGGCTGTACAGCCGAAGCTGCGGGCGCTGCAGGAGCGCCCTTTTCTGCCGCACCGTATCCGGCACGCGTCACAGCACCGATCACGGCCTCGCTCGACGCTTCGCCCTGCACCTGCATCGTGCCGGTCAGCAGATTGACGCTGCACGCCGTCACTTCCGGCAGTGCGGAAACCGCCTTTTCCACACGGGCGCTGCATGCGGCGCAGCTCATGCCCGTTACGATATATTGTTTCATTCCGACCTCCGATTGAAAGAGCTATGCACACAGTATAGCACACATATGAACATATTGTCAATCATTGCAGATATCAGATTTGCATTTTTTGCGCAATTGTGGTATGCTTTGCGCAGGAAAGAAGGGATCGCCATGCAATTCATCCGCCCCACACAGTTCAAAGCGAACTTTCACTGCCACTCCACGCTGTCCGACGGGCGCCTTTCGCCGCAGCAGCTCAAAGACATGTACAAGCAGCAGGGGTATTCCATCCTGTCCATCACCGATCACGAGCGGCCGCATGACCACAGCGCCATGAACGACGACGATTTTTTAATGGTCACGGGTTACGAGGCATACATCCGCCCCGACCCGGAATGCCGGTTCGACGTATTCACACAGGAGATTCACCTCAATCTCCTTGCACGTGACCCGCACAACACAGATTTGATCTGCTGGAATGACAAGTGCGTGAAATATGTCAAAGACCCTGCTGCGCGCGCCGCCATGCACCGCTTCGGCAGCGAGGAACCGCGCCGCTACACGCCCGAATACATCAACCGCTTTATCGCAACAGCCAATGAGGACGGTTATCTGGTCACGCTCAACCACCCGGTCTGGTCGATGGAAGAACATGCGCAGCTGTTTCAGTACGACGGCTATTTTTCCATGGAGATGTGCAACTTCAGCGCATACCAAAGCGGACTGAGCGAATACAATGCCGCGCTGTATGACATGCTCTTGCGGCAGGGCAAACGTGTGTTTGTGCACGCTGCGGACGACAATCACAACGAAATCGGCCCCGGCAGACCGGGCGACGATTCCTTCGGCGGATTCACGATGCTCTGCCTGCCCGGGGACACGCTCCGGTACGACGGCGTGTTCGCTGCGCTTGACGCCGGAGATTTTTACGCGTCTATGGCGCCGCAGATCCGCTCGCTGGAAATCAGCGGCAGCGAAGCGCACATCGAGTGCTCCCCTGCCGCGCGGATCGCGATGCTCTTTGGCGCCAAGGACACGCGTGCTGTTTTTCCGCAGCATTTCGGCGAAGCGGTCACCGAAGCCGATTTCCGCATTCCGGACAAGGCCGCCTATGTGCGCTTTACCGTCACGGACGAGCGCGGTCGCCACGCCGATACGCGCGGATATTTCCGGGACGAATTCGACCGGTAACCCCTTCGGTTGTCGTTGCTCGACACTCCGGAATATCTGTTACGGAAAATCGCGTCCTCTATCGAACTGCTTCACTTTCATCTTCTTCCGGTTTCCTGAAAAACGCTGATTTATTTCGCCTGCGTGCAGCTTGTCGGATCTTTTCCGTCCTATGCACCGAGAAATAATCAGCGTTGCCTTAATTATGAAGCGGGACGCGCTCACACAGTGTGCTGCCCGCTTTGACAATGCGGATTTTGCTGCGTTTCAAAGCACATGGTACCCGAAAAGGGTAAAAACAAGGCCGACTGCGGCACCGATCTTGACCATGCAGCTGAGTCGATCTTTGCGACGAACCGTTTTGTAAGGAGACAGTTTCTTGGCCGGCGGACTTGCGGGGCAGGGCAAAAAGAATTCGTCCGTCTGCGTCGCAAGATAGTGCAGCAGCATATACTGCGCGATCAGGATCAAAGAAAAAAATCTTTCCTTGTCGTCCGAAAAGTTCAAAGAGGGAAAAAGCATGACCGGCGGCATGAGAAAGCCCAGATAAGCAATTCGCCGATTTTGGCTCGTGTGCGCATGATACGCGCATCCGCCAAGGAACAGCGCGGTCAGCGGAACAAAATTTGCAGAATTGGTGCGCATCGCCACAATGGTGAAATCTATCTTGCGGAACATGATTTGCAGGAATTCATGGATGGAAAAAGCATTTCCGCTGACCTCATCCGCACGGTACAGGTAAGGGCCGAAATAATTCTGGTTGATCGGGCCGTCGTTCTTCTCGCGCATCAGAGAGAGCATTTCGTTCATGCTGATGCGCACCATATGCGGGGAAAACAGCGCGAAAACAATAAACAGCCCGACGGAAAGAGCGCAGGTCGCAACAAACAGCGTAATATGCACACCGTCGGGCTTGCCCTGCTTGAGGAGTTCAAACCACAGGATCGCGACAATGATCGGGATATAGACAAAGGCGAACGCGGTGTGGATCAGCAGCCCGATAAAACAGGC
>CAMOCU010000040.1 GCA_946610835.1 uncultured Clostridia bacterium
CGGAAAAAGATCCATTCCTTCGTGCGCATCGGATTGAATCAGTGCTTCCTTAGAATTCCGTTCCGTCCGCTTTGAAAAAGGCGGTGCGGCGGATGCGCGCGTGCAGCGGCATTTGCGTCGCTTTTTGCAGCGCGTCCAGCAGCAGCGACGGGTTGAGCATGTCGTTGCCGGCTGTGAGCGTGGTTTCGATTACAACGGTCTGTTCGCGCACACAGACGGAAAAATCACGGATCTTTTCGCCCAGGCTCACCGTTTTCAGCACCTTGTGCCGGCCCTGCTTGCCCATTTTTTCCGCCGTCAGTGTGCCTGCGGCGACAAGATCGGCGGCTGCGGCGCAAAACGCCTGCGCCTGCTGCGCCGAATCCATCGGGATGCGCAGGGTATACCGCGCGAACGCAATGTCGGACGCTTTGAATACGGCGTCCTCCACGCGCACGACCTGCAGCCCTTCGGGCATAACGGCGTTCATCCGCCGGCCGATTTCCGCGTTGGACGTTTCGTCCTCCATGCGGATGTCCAGCGGTTCGCCGTCGCTTTCCTGCCCGAGCGAAAGCGGCGCAAGAAAGTTCAGGTACGGATGGGGATTGAACCCCTCGGTGTACCAGATGTTCAGCCGTGCGCGGCGCACGGCGCGGGTGAAGCAGCGGTTCATATCGAGATGGGAGATGTACCTTGCTCTGCCTTCTTTTTTAATCCACAGCCGTACAGCGCGCATCGCATTTTCCTCCGTTCAGTTTGTCCGCGCCGCAGCCGCCGCAGCGTGTGCGGCAGTGGGGCGTGGTCAGGCTCCGGCGGGCTTTTTCGCTTTCCCGCCGCAGATAATTTTTGGACACGCCGTAGTCCAGATGATCCCATGGCAGAACTTCGTCGTACTCGCGGCGGCGGTTGGCGTAAAACGCCATGTCCGCCCCCAAGGCACGGAATGTTTCGACCCACAGATCAAAGCGGAACTGATCCTCCCAGCCGTCAAAGCGGCAGCCGGCGCGCCACGCCTGTTCGAGCACATCGGCAAGCCGCCGGTCGCCGCGGGCAAAGACAGCCTCCAGAAAGCTCGTGTCCGACTGGTGACAGCTCAGATTGACTTTGCGTGTGTGGATGCTCTCGCGCAGCAGCGCCTGCTTGCGCAGGATAGTCGGCGTGTCGTCCTGTGCCTCCCACTGGAAGGGGGTGAAGGGTTTCGGCACAAATGTGGACGCGCTGATGGAAACGGTCACGCTCTTGCCCTTCGGCTTGTCGGGGTTGTAATAGTAGGCGTCGACGACCTTTTGCGCCAGGGCGGCAATGCCCTGTACATCCTCGTCCGTTTCGGTCGGCAGACCCATCATGAAATACAGCTTGACCGCCGTCCATCCGCCGGAGAACGCCTGCTTTGCGGTGTGCAGCACTTCCTCTTCGGTGACGTTTTTGTTGATCGCGTCGCGCAGACGCTGCGTGCCGGCCTCCGGGGCGAAGGTCAGGGAACTGCGCCGCACGCCGGCGAGCTTTTCCATCAGATCCTTCGGGAAATTGTCCGCGCGCAGACTCGGCAGCGCCACGTTGATTTTTTCGTCGTCCGTCCAGGAAATCAGTTTGCGGATGAGCGTTTCCATGTGTGAATAGTCGCTGGACGACAGCGAGCACAGAGAAATCTCGTCGTACCCCGTGTTGTCGCAGATCTCGCGGCATTGGCGGTCGATCACATCGGGGGATTTTTCGCGGATGGGGCGGTAAATAAACCCTGCCTGGCAAAACCGGCAGCCGCGGATGCAGCCGCGGAAAATTTCGGTCGTGGTGCGGTCGTGCACCACCTCGATCGACGGCACCACAAAATCCGACGGACAGAACATGCTGTCCAGGTCGGATACGATGCGCTTGCGGACCACAGCAGGCGCGTCGCCGATCGGGGTCACCGCTGCCACAGTGCCGTCCGCGTTGTAGGACGCCTCGTACAGGGAGGGGACGTATATGCCGGGAATTTTGGCGGCCTCGCGCAGGAATGTCTGCTTGTCCGAACCCATTTTTTTGTGCCGGATCAGCAGGTCGATCAAATCGTTGGTCACTTCCTCGCCCTCGCCGAGCATACACAGGTCGACGAAGGCGTGAATCGGTTCGGGATTGCACACGCATGGCCCGCCCGCCGCGACGATCGGCGTGAGCGACGTACGGTCGGCGGCGCGCACCGGCAGGGCGGCCAGATCGAGCATATTGAGCATGTTGGTATAGGACAACTCGTACTGCAGTGTAAAGCCGATCAAATCAAAATCGCGGATCGGGTCGCCGCTTTCGAGCGCGTACAGCGGCACGCCGGCGTTGCGCATCTGCTGCTCCATGTCGATCCACGGCGCGAACACGCGCTCGCACCATGCGTCCGGCCGCGCGTTGACCAGACTGTACAGGATCTTCATGCCCAGATGGGACATGCCGATCTCATAGGTATCCGGAAAGCAGAACGCGTACCGCAGATCCACTTTGTCCTTGTCCTTGACGACGCTGTTCAGTTCGCCCCCGGTGTACCGCCCGGGCTTCTGCACCGCGTCGAGAATACGTTCCAATTTGGCGTCCGGCATATCGTAACTCCTTTTTGTGGGATGGATTTGTGTATATTTGACCGTAGTATACCACATTTGCCGCCCGGATGCAATGACCGGAGCAAAAGAATCCCGCATCCTGAAAAAGCAGGATGCGGGAAGAGTGCGTCAGTCTTTTTTAATGTCTGTCCACAGGTCGCTCTGCAGGCGGTTGATTTCGGGGCTGAGATTGAGGAACACTTCTGTGTTGGCCAGCACCGCTTCATCGGCATAGACCACGGTGTTTCCGGTGATCTCAGGGTCAAGCTGCTTGACGGCTTCCAGATGCGGAGTGGCGTAGCCGATGATTTCGGCAGTCTTGACCGCGACGTCCGTCTTGCACATGAAGTTGATGAACGCTTCCGCCTCCGCCTTGTGCGGGCTGTCCTTGAGCACACACATGGCGTCCACAAAGAAGTTCGCGCCCTCCTTGGGAATGTAATAGTCAATGTCGGGGTTGCCGTCCTGAATAATCAGCGCGTCGCCGGCATAGTAGGGCGCAATGGCGGCCTCGCCGGACTCCATCTTGTCAAAAATCTGATCCATGACGTACGCCTGCACGAGCGGCTTCTGCTTTTTCAGCTCCTCGGCGGCCGCTTTCCATTCGTCGGGGTTTTCGGAATTGAGCGAATAGCCGAGCTTCGAGAGCGCAACGCCGAACGCATCGCGCGGGTTGTCGAACATGAGAATCTGGCCGGAATACTTTTCGTTCCACAGCAGATCCAGACTCTGCGCGGCCGCATCGGCAGGATCGACCATGGATTTGTTGTAAATCACGACCGTCGTACCCCATGTGTACGGCACGGTGTACTGGTTTTCGGGGTCGAAATCCAGTCCCTTGTACTGCTCGCCGATGTATCGGGCGTTGGGAATGTTGTCGAAATTCAGCGGCGCGAGCATATCTTCCTGGATCAGTTTGCTGATCATGTAATCCGACGGAATGACCACATCGTAAGACGCGGCGCCGGAAGCGATCTTGGCGTACATCTCCTCGTTGCTCGCGTAGGTGGTGTAATTGACGCGGATGCCTGTTTCTTTTTCAAATTCGGGCAGCACGGACAGGTCGATGTATTCGCCCCAGTTGTAAACGTTGAGCGTGACCTTGCCGCTGTTGCCGCAGCCTGCCATCGACAGCACGGACAGCGCCAGCACTGCCGCGAGCACAAGGGAAAGAATTTTCTTTTTCATGAATGTACCTCCTTTTTCTGATCGCCGGATCGGCGAAAATTGACAATCAAAAGCAGCGCCATGACCGCCAGAAACAGCAGCGTGGACAGGGCGTTGATTTTGGGCGAATAGGGACGCTTCGTCATGGAATAGATGGTCACAGGCAGCGTCTGTGCCGTGGAACCGGAGTTGAAGTAACTGATGACGAAATCATCCAGCGACAGCGTGAACGCCATGATAAAGCCGGTCACGATGCCTTGCGAGATCTGCGGGATCACGACCTTGAGAAACGCGGGGACAGGGGGGCAGCCGAGATCCTGCGCCGCTTCGTAAATGTTGCTGTTCAGCCCGCGCAGTTTCGGCAGCACCGACAGCACCACATACGGAATGTTGAATGTGATGTGTGAAATCAGCAGCGTGCCGAATCCCATTTCCATGCCGTTGAGCTTTGTGACAAAGAACACGAACAGGATCATCATGGAAATTGCGGTGACGATGTCCGGATTGGTTACGGGGATGTTGTTGACCGCAAGATAAGCCCGCCGGGGCGCTCCGCGCATGGCATGGATGCCCACGGAGGCGATTGTGCCGATAATCGTGGCGATCAGCGCGGAAAGCAGCGCGAGCGCGAGCGAAATGTACAGGCTTTTGAGGATCACCTGATCGTGGAACAGCTCTGTGTACCACCGCAGCGAAAATCCGCCGAACTGCGTGCGGCTTTTGTCCGCATTGAAGGAATAGACGATCATCACTAAAATCGGCGCGTACAAAAACGCAAAGATCAGAAAATTGTAGACCTTGGAGAGTGCTTTCATCACATTATCCCTCCCGCGCTTGCATCCTTGTCAAAATGGTTCATGATCGCCATCGAGATCAGAATCAGGATCATCAGCACAAGCGAAAGCGCCGCGCCGATGTTGTAATCCACAGTGCCGGTGTTGCCGAGGAAGTAGTTTTCGATAATGTCGCCGATCAGGAAGGTTTTGCCGCCGCCGAGCAATTTGGAAATGACAAATGTGCTCACCGCGGGAACAAACACCATTGTGATGCCGGAAATGACGCCCGGCACGCTCATCGGCAGCAGCACGCGGCGAAAAATATTGACGCGGTTTGCGCCCAGATCCTGCGCCGCTTCGATGGTGCTCTGTTCGATTTTGGTCAGAACCGTGTAAATCGGCAGGATCATGTACGGCAGAAAATTGTACACCATACCCAGCACAACCGCGCCGTTGGTGTTGATCATGTGAAAACCCTCGCCGCCGAGCGCGCGCACGGCACGGTTGATCAGGCCGTTGCCTTCCAGAATAGTCATCCACGCGTAGGTGCGGATCAGGAAATTCATCCACATCGGCAGCATGACGAGCATAATCATGGTGCTCTGCCGCTTGACGTGCATGCGCGAGATGGCGTAGGCCAGCGGGTACGCGAGCACCAGACAGATCGCGGTGCTGATCAGCGCCAGTTCCAGCGAAGTAAAGAAGGTGTGGCTGTAATCCACAATGGACGCGACGTTTTGCAAAGTGAAGCGCCCTGCGGCGTCGGTAAAGGCGTAATAGACCACCAGCGCGATCGGAACGAGCACAAAAATGGCCATCCAGACCGTATACGGCGCGTTGATCGCGACGCGGGACAGAGACTTACGATGCATCGCCGTCGTCCTCCTTTTCGTAGGTGACGTCGGAAAGCATCTCGATCTCGTCGCTGAACGTGCTGTAATCGCCGTACAGGCCGGAATACTTGCTTTTTTTCATCACATGGATGGCGTCCGGTTCGATGAACATGCCGATGTTGCTGTCCGGCGCAACATAATCGGTCGTCTGGATCATCCACTTGAACCCGTCCACATCGACGATGATTTCAAAGTGGACGCCCTTGAATGTGACAGAGGTGACGTTGCCGCGGATCATGCCGCGCTCGAGCGGCACAACGTCCACGTCCTCGGGACGGATAACGATGTCCACCGGCTCGTTTTTGGCGAACCCCTTGTCGAGGCATTCAAAACGGTGACCGGCGAATTCGGCCGCGAAGTCCTCGCGCATGACGCCGTCCAGAATATTGCTCTCGCCGATGAAATCCGCCACAAAGGCGTTCTTCGGCTCGTTGTAAATGTCGATGGGCGTGCCGATCTGCTGAATCTCGCCGCTGTCCATGACGACGATCGTGTCGGACATGGACAGCGCCTCTTCCTGGTCGTGCGTGACATAAACGAACGTGATGCCCAGGCGCTGCTGGATGTTTTTCAGTTCGACCTGCATGTCCTTGCGCAGCTTGAGATCGAGCGCGCCGAGCGGCTCGTCAAGCAGCAGCACACGCGGCTGAACAGCCAGTGCGCGCGCGATTGCCACACGCTGCTGCTGCCCGCCGGAGAGGGAATGGATATTGCGTGTTTCAAATCCTTTCAGATTGACCAGCGCGAGCATTTCGGCCACAGTGTCGCGGATCTGCGGCTCCTTGACTTTCTGGATGCGCAGACCGAAAGCGATGTTTTCGTAAACGTTGAGATGGGGAAACAGGGCGTAGCGCTGGAAAATGGTGTTGACCTGCCTTTTGTGCGGCGGCACGTCGGTCACGTCCTGCCCGTCAAAAATAACCTTGCCCGTGTCGGGCGCAAGGAATCCGGCAATAATCCGCAGGGTCGTCGTTTTGCCGCATCCGGACGGCCCCAGCAATGTGATGAACTCCTTGTCATTGATGTACAGATTCAGATCCTTGAGGATCTGCTCCCCTCCTAAAGCAATGGAGATGTTTTGAAGATCAATGAGACGGTTATTTTTCAATTATGCTCCTCCCCTTCACTCGGCAGAGCCGAGCCAGAATAGACTGCCACTGTTATCGGCATAGTAATACAACTATAGTTCTATCGACAGGAAATGTCAATATCTTTATGAAAAAAAGCGCAAAAACTTTATGGAAGAAAAAGCCCCGCGGCCGTTTTGCAGCCGCGGGGACAGACAGGGAAAAGGATCAGCCGAAGATCATGAGGTACAGAATAATGAAGGGGTACGCGATCCAGAACAGAATATCTAAAATAATTTCCCACAGAGTCTTGCGCAGAACGTTGACTTCGAGCACCTGCGTGTCGAGCACTTCATCCGTATCGGCGTTGAGCAGCGAAATTTCCACCGTGCCGGAGCCGACTTTTTTGCCGCTGATCTTGAGGGTGATCGTGTCGCCGTCCCAGTCGCCGAGCTTGACGTCCATCTGTTCACCGGCATTGTTTTTCGTGCGCAGCTTGACGTGCTTGAGCGAACTGGTGTCGCCGGACAGCGTGTACGAACAGGTGACGGTTTCGCTCTCGCCCTTCTTCACGTCGATCTTTGTGCGGTCAAGCGTCAGCGTGACGCGCAGGGGATTGACGGGCGGATCGCTGACCGTGACCGTAAAGGCGGCCGTTTTGGTCACGCCGCCTTCCGTGTAGGACACGGTGACGGTCTGCGTACCGGTGGTGTTCAGCGTCGTCGGGGAGCAGGTATAGCTGCTCACGGACGCCGACGTGCCGTCGGTATACAGCGCGCGCACGACCATGCCGGCGGTGTTGAGCGTTTCACCCTTGTAATAGGATGTTTTGGTCGGCTTTGTCTGGATGCTGATCGAGGAAAGCGTTTTGGTGATGACGGGCGCAACAATGACAGTGACGCGTGCTTTGTACTGCTGCCCGCCGTAATTCATCACAAGGTCAAGGGTATCCGTGCCCGCGCTCGTGCCGGTGACCGTAATTTTGCCGCCGCTCTGGGAGTATGTAGAGTGCGTCAGGCTCACGATGCTCACGCCGACGCTCTGCCCGGCGGGGACGGTGGTGTAGTTGATGGTTGCGCTCTGTCCGACCCGGATGTTCACGGTCGACGGATTGGCCGTCACGGACGGCTGAACAGGATCCACGACAG
>CAMOCU010000041.1 GCA_946610835.1 uncultured Clostridia bacterium
GGGGTGGGCACACTGTACTGCCGCGCAGCGGCAACGCCGGGGATACGCCGGATCGCGTCGGAATGTCCCTGGCTGACGCCCCTGCCCCAGAACGTATAATCCTGTCCATCCGGCAGAATCGCACTCGCATACAGCCGCGCCAAAGAAAACATACCGGGATCCCAGCCGGCGGAGATCAGCGCGATATGGCCGGTGCTTCCGGCCGCTTCGTCGACTGCGGCAAAATGCGCGGGAATGTTGGCGTGTGTGTCGAAGCTGTCCACAACATTAAATGTCTTCGCCAGTGCCGGCGTCAGCTTCGGCAGATCGGTTGCACTGCCGCCGCAGATAATCAGCACATCCACATCGTCCTTGTGCGCAGCAATATCCGCCGCGGCGAATACCGGCACACCGGTTCTGGTCTGCACACTTTCAGGTGGGCGGCGGGTGAATACGCCGGTCAGTTCCACATCGGGATTCTGCCGGACGGCGGCCTCTACGCCGCGGCCAAGGTTGCCATAGCCGTAAATTGCGATTTTCATACTCTATCCTCCATAAAACAATTTTCTTGATTGATTCTGATTATTCCGCATCGACGGTTGTAACCGTGATGGTCAGTTCTTCCAGCACGTCCAGCAGCTCGCGCACGGTATCGAGCGAGGTGAACATGGTAATGCCGTTTTCCACAGCGCATCGACGGATCGCCGCGCCGTCCTCGTAATGCACGCCGGAAAGGATCGCACGGGTATTGATGACATAACTGACATATCCCGCCCGGATCGCTTCGAGAATCTCGGTACTGCCCTCGCTGAGCTTGTGCAACATACGCGTGCGCACGCCGTGTTCGCGCAGATGCTCCGCCGTAACAGTCGTTGCTTCGATGTTGAACCCCATCTCATAAAACCGGCGCACCAGCGGCAGCGCCTCGTCCTTGTCCTCGTCGGCAAGCGTAACGATCACGGTGCCGTAATTCGGCAGCTTCAACCCCGAAGCAATCAGCGCCTTATAGATTGCCCGGTGCCGCTTGACGTCGTATCCGATCGCTTCGCCGGTGGATTTCATCTCCGGCGACAGATAGGCGTCCATGCCGCGCAGTTTGGAGAAGGAGAAGGCCGGCGCTTTGACATACCAGCGTTTTTTCTCGTCCGGATACAGGCGGAAAATCCCCTGCTCTTTCAGACTTTGGCCGAGGATGGCCAGCGTGGCGATATCCGCGAGCGAATAGCCCGTGGATTTGGACAGAAAAGGAACTGTCCGCGACGAACGTGGATTGACTTCGATGATATAGACGTTCTCCTGCTCATCCACGATGAACTGGATGTTATACAGACCGACAATGCCGATGCCCAAACCCAGCTTTTTGGCGTATTGCAGGATCGTGCCCTTGACTTTATCCGACACGGAAAACGTGGGGTATACGCTGATCGAATCGCCGGAATGTACGCCCGTGCGTTCCACCAGCTCCATGATGCCCGGAACAAACACATCCTGTCCGTCGCATACCGCATCCACTTCCAGTTCCTTGCCGCGGATGTATTTGTCCACCAGGACGGGTTTGTCTTCGTCGATTTCCACAGCCGTTTTCAGATAATGCCGCAAATCTTTTTCCTTGGCCACGATCTGCATGGCGCGGCCGCCGAGCACGAAACTCGGGCGCACAAGCACAGGATAGCCGATCTGCGCAGCGGCACGGATGCCGTCCTCGATGTTGGTCACGGCGCAGCCTTTGGGCTGCGGAATGTCCAGCTCCAGCAGCAGCTTTTCAAACGCGTCGCGATTTTCGGCCTTTTCGATCGCGTCGCAGTCGGTACCGATGATCTTTGCGCCGTACTCCATCAGCGGCTGCGCAAGATTGATCGCCGTCTGCCCGCCGAGCGATGCAATCACGCCGTCCGGCTGCTCAAGCGTGATAATATTCATCACGTCCTCCACGCACAGCGGCTCGAAATACAGTTTATCCGACGTGGTATAGTCGGTGGAAACCGTTTCCGGATTGTTGTTGATGATGATCGCCTCGTACCCCGCATTGCGGATCGTCTGCACCGCGTGAACGGTGGAATAATCGAATTCCACGCCCTGTCCGATGCGGATCGGCCCGGAACCGAGAACGATGATTTTCTTTTTGTCCGAAACGACCGATTCATTCTCCTGCTCGTATGTGGAATAAAAATACGGCACATAGCTTTCAAATTCAGACGCGCAGGTATCAATCATTTTGTACACCGGGAACAGATGCAGCTTTTCGCGCAGGCGGAAAATCTCCAGTGCGGACTGCCCCCACAGCACGCCGATCTCCCGGTCGGAAAAGCCCATGCGTTTGGCGTTGTACAGCACATCCGCATTGCCCGGATGCGCGCGCAGCGTTTCCTCCATGGCAACAATGTTGCGGAATTTGCGCAGGAACAGCGGGTCGATTTGTGTGCGCGCAGCCAGCGTTTCCACCGTCTCGCCCCGGCGAAGCAACTCCGCCATGGCGAAGATCCGGTCATCCGTACCCACTGCGATGTAATCGAGCAGATCCGCCGTGTCTGCGCCGTCAAACTTGTGCATATGCAGATGGAACACGCCGATTTCCAAAGAGCGGACTGCCTTGAGCAGACTTTCTTCCATCGTGCGTCCCACGCTCATCACTTCGCCCGTCGCCTTCATCTGGGTGCCGAGCCGGTTGTTTGCGTCGGCAAATTTATCAAAGGGAAAGCGCGGCATTTTGGTGACCACATAATCGAGTGTCGGCTCAAACGATGCGAGCGTATTGGCCAGCGAGATCTCGTCGAGCCGCAGCCCCACGCCGATTTTGGCGGAAACGCGGGCAATCGGATACCCGCTTGCCTTGGACGCGAGCGCGGAGGAGCGCGACACGCGGGGATTGACTTCGATCAAATAGTATCGGAAGGAATTCGGATCGAGCGCAAACTGTACGTTGCATCCGCCCTCAATCTGCAGCGCACGAATAATTTTCAGCGCGCTGTCCCGCAGCATATGGTACTCCTTATTGGTCAGCGTCTGGGACGGGCAGACAACGATCGAGTCGCCCGTGTGAATCCCGACCGGGTCGATGTTTTCCATATTACAAACGGTGATCGCCGTGTCGTTGGCGTCGCGCATGACTTCATATTCAATTTCCTTGAATCCTTTGATGCTCTTTTCGATCAGCACCTGATGCACAGGCGAGAGCGCGAGCGCATTTTTCAGAATCTCAAGAAACTCTTCCTCGTTATCCGCAAATCCGCCGCCCGTACCGCCGAGCGTAAATGCAGGGCGCAGCACCACGGGATAGCCGATCTGCGCCGCAGCGTCCAAACCTTCCTGCATTGTGGACGCGATCTGAGACGGCAGCACAGGCTCGCCCAACTGTTCGCAAAGCTCCTTGAACAGTTCGCGATCCTCCGCGCGGGCAATACTTTCGCTGCGCGTCCCCAAAAGCTCCACGGCACATTCACGCAGCACGCCTTTTCGTTCGAGCTGAATCGCAAGATTTAATCCTGTCTGGCCGCCGATACCCGGCAGAATCGCATCGGGACGTTCCTTGCGGATGATCTTGGAGATGTATTCCAGCGTCAGCGGTTCCATATAAATTTTGTCCGCGATTGCAGGGTCTGTCATGATGGTCGCCGGGTTGGAATTGCAAAGGATCACCTCGTAACCCTCTTCCTTAAGCGCAAGACAAGCCTGCGTCCCGGCGTAATCGAACTCCGCCGCCTGACCGATCACAATGGGGCCGGAACCGATCACAAGTATTTTCTGAATATCTGTACGTTTAGGCATGGCAGCGTCCCTCCTCCATGAGCGCGATAAACCGGTCAAACAGATAACCGCTGTCCTGCGGACCGGGCGCGCTTTCCGGGTGGTACTGCACGCCGAACGCTTTGTCGCGTGCGCAGGCGACGCCTTCCACCGTGCCGTCGAGCAGATTGATATGCGTAACAGTCAAAGGCGTTTGGGCAAGCGACTCCCGATCCACCGCGTAAGAATGGTTTTGCGACGTGATCTCCACCTTATCCGTAGCAAGATCCTTGACCGGATGATTGCCGCCTCTGTGGCCGAACTTCAGCTTATATGTTCTGCCGCCATACGCGAGCGAAAGCATCTGGTGCCCCAGACAAATGCCGAAAATCGGATACTTGCCCAGCAGCGCGCGAATCGCCGCAATTGTTTCGGGCACATCCTGCGGATCGCCCGGGCCGTTGGACAAAAATACGCCGTCCGGCCGCAGCGCTTCGATCTGCGCGGCAGGCGTGTTCCATGGCACCACCGTAACTTTGCAGCGGCGCGCGTTGAGCGAACGGACAATATTCTGCTTCATGCCGCAATCGACAGCCGCTACATGATACAGCGCATCCGGCACATCGTACACTGTAACGCTCTTGCGGCTGACGCGGGAGACTGCGTCGCGCGGCAGCGGTGTGCCGCGCAGCGTCTGCAGCGCCGTTTCCGCCGGCGTATCGGCGTTGGTCAACAATCCCCTGCACGCACCAAAAGCGCGGATGTGCCGCGTCAGGCTGCGTGTGTCCACGCCGCTGAGCCCCGCAATGCCGTACTGCGTCATGACTTCAGACAGCGTTCGGGTGGAGCGGAAATTGGACGGTTCGTCGTTGTATTCGCGCACGATGAGCGCACCGATGGTAGGCGTTTCGGTTTCGTAATCCGCATCTGCCATGCCGTAATTTCCGATCAGCGGATACGTCATCACGACGCCCTGATCTGTGTAAGACGGGTCGGATAGAATCTCCTGATAACCCGCCATGGATGTGTTGAACACGATCTCCAGCAGCCGCTCGCCTTGCGCGCCGAATGCGTCGCCCGTATAGACCGTGCCGTCCTCCAAAACAAGTTTTCTGGTTTTTGTATCGGGCATTTCATTGCCTCCCGTTTCTCCCCTGCCGATCCGTGAACGCGCGGCCGCCGCAGATTCGGAAAGCAGAGGAATCTCTTTGCAAATGGTTGCGCAAACATGCCGTATGCGCGCCTGTCGTGTTCGAGCGCGGCGGCCGTCTCCGGCAGAATGCGCTGCATCTTTCAGATTTGTTGCATTCTTATGCATTTTCAAACCATAGGCACCGGATCCGTTTCGTACTGCAAAACACACAATTGCGCAAACCTGCAAACGATTCGCACAGCGATCAATGCGCATCGGAGGTCTGTCTTCCTGTCCGCCGCTTGCCGCTCTTTCGTGCAGTCTTCCGGCCTCTATGAATATTTATGCATAAGATTGTATATTATCATAGCATATTGCTTTTGTTTTTGCAATATCCGGGCAGAAAAATATTCACTTTTTTCTGCAAAAAAAGCAACGGAATCCCCGGGGCCGCGCCCAAAGACTCCATTGCCTTTCCTGTGCAACAGTATACGCCCAAACCGTGCAGCTTGTCAACACTTTTTTCACAAAAGGAATGCGCGGGAGCTGCCTTCGCAAATCTCCCGCGCTTGAAAAAGTAGTTCAGAATCAGATTGCTCCTGTCAGGGCGGCGACCGTCTGCTTAGCGTCGCCGAGCAGCAGAATCGTTTTGGGATCGTCATACAGCGGATTCGGCACACCGGCATAACCGGGATTGGTGTCGAAGTTGCACACGATCACACATTTCGCATCCGTCACGTTCAGTACAGGCATACCGTAGATCGGCGTGCCCACCGCCGTGTTTGCCGCAGGATTGATGACGTCGTTTGCGCCGATGACGACCGCTGCGTCGCAGGCGGCGAATTCGCCGTTGACCGCGTCCATTTCATACAGCTTGTCGTATGGCACATCCACCTCGCACAGCAGCACATTCATGTGTCCCGGCATACGTCCGGCAACAGGATGAATCGCAAACTTTACGTCCGCGCCGCGGCTCTCCAGTTTGTCCGCGAGCTCTTTGACCTGACGCTGCGCCTGCGCGAGCGCCATACCGTAACCGGGAACAAGGATTACCCGCTTGGCGTCCCGCAGTACCGCGGCCGGATCCTGCGCTGTTTCCGCCGCTGCCGATGCAGGTGCGGCATTGTGCAGCGCATCTGTCAGCGCGGCGACCGTCTCTTTCGCGTCGCCGAGCATCAGCACCGTGTTTTCGTTTTCGTACAGCGGGTTCGGCACACCGGCATAACCGGGATTGGTGTCGAAGTTGCACACGATCACGTGCTTCGCGTCCGCCGCATTCAGCACGGGCATACCGTAGATCGGCGTACCTTCCGCTGTGTTTGCCGCAGGGTTAACAACGTCGTTCGCGCCGACAATGACCGCCGCATCGCAGGCAGCAAATTCGCCGTTGACCGCGTCCATTTCGTACAGCTTGTCGTACGGCACGTCCACCTCGCACAGCAGCACGTTCATATGTCCGGGCATACGCCCTGCAACCGGATGGATTGCATATTTCACGTCCGCGCCGTTTTCTTCCAGCGCATCCGCGAGTGCTTTGACCTGCCGCTGCGCCTGCGCGAGCGCCATGCCGTAACCGGGAACAAGGATCACCTTTTTGGCCGCGCGCAGAATCGCGCCCGGGTCGTTCGCCGCATCTTGCGCCTGCACCGCGGCAGCAGGCGCATCCTCGACGGCGTCAAGCGCGTCAATGAGCGCGGCAACCGTTTCTTTCGCGTCGCCGAGCATCATCAGCGTGTTTTCGTTTTCATACAGCGGGTTCGGCACACCGGCATAACCGGGATTGGTGTCGAAATTGCACACGATCACATGCTTCGCGTCTGCCGCATTCAGCACGGGCATACCGTAAATCGGCGTGCCCTCTGCCGTGTTCGACGCGGGATTGACAACGTCGTTCGCACCGATGACGATCGCCGCATCGCAGGCGGCAAATTCGCCGTTGATCGCGTCCATCTCATACAGCTTGTCGTAAGGAATATCCACCTCGCACAGCAGCACGTTCATGTGGCCGGGCATACGACCCGCCACAGGGTGGATTGCGAATTTTACATCCACGCCCCGGCTCTCCAGCTTGTCGCAAAGCGTTTTGACCTTGCTCTGCGCCTGGGAGAGCGCCATGCCGTAACCGGGGATGAGAATGATTTTTTTGGCGTCCCGGAGAATGGCTCCGGGGGTGAGCGGCGCACTTTCTTTGACCGGCTGCGCCGCCTTTGCCGGAGCAGGCGCAGCGGCCGAAGACTTGACCGATGTGCTGCCCAGCAGGATCGACAGGAGCTTGCGGTTCATGGCTTTGCACATGATCTGTGTCAGCAGAAGACCGGATGCGCCGACAATACCGCCAATCGCCACGAGCATCACATCGCCCACAGCAATACCGGCAATGCCGCCGGCCACACCGCTGAGCGAATTGAGCAGGGAAATCGTGATCGGCATATCTGCGCCGCCGACACGGATGGCAAACGCCACACCGAAAAAGGCGGACAGAATCGCCGTCACATACGCAGGGCACTGACGGATCGCGACAGACGCGACCGTGGCCGCGATCGTGACCGCAATAATCGCCGTATGCCCCTTCCAGACACCCGGCTTTTGCGGCAGCAGCTTGTGCAGCTTGCCCGCCGCGACAAGGCTGCCTGTAAACGTCACAAAGCCGACGACCAGCGCCACTCGCGCTGTATAAAAGGAGA
>CAMOCU010000042.1 GCA_946610835.1 uncultured Clostridia bacterium
GCCCGCGCGCGTGCGCATTCTGGACAAGCAGGAGAACCGCGTTGTGTTGGAAATTGTGCTGTACGAGGGGCGAAACCGTCAGATCCGCAGGATGTGTGAAATGCTGCATCTGGAAGTTGCGCGGCTTAAACGGACGGCGATGGGGCCGGTGCGGCTTGGTATGCTGCCGAAGGGACAGTATCGAGAATTGACAGCGGACGAGGTGGAGCGGCTGACCGCGCTTGCCCGCAGACCTGCCGCGGCGCAGGACGAGGATTGAGAAAAGAGGAGCAAATATGATCAGAAGTATGACCGGGTACGGGCGTGCGTCACAGACGATCGACGGCATGTCCATCACCGTTGAAATAAAAAGTGTAAATCACAGGTATTTTGAGTTTTCATCCAGGACGCCGCGCACTTACGGATTTTTGGATGAGCGGATCAAGAGTTATGTCCAGTCCCGCGTCTGCCGAGGTAAAATCGAATGTTATGTGCAGATAGAGTCTTTGGAACAGGCGGATGTGCAGGTGCAGCTGAATGCTTCTCTTGCCGAAGGATACCTCTGTGCTTTCCGGGAACTGGCGGAACGGTTTGAACTGGTCAACGATGTGCGTGTGTCCACGTTCAGCCGCTACAGTGATGTGTTTTCTATCCACAAGGCGGAGGCAGACGAGGAACGGGTCTGGAAAGCGGTATGCACGGTTCTGGAAGAGGCCGTAACACGCTTTATCGAAATGCGCGAAAGAGAAGGCGAGCGTCTGCGCGATGATGTGCTGTCCCGGGCGCAGCTGATTCTCTCCCATGTTGACTACATCGAATCCCGTTCTCCGGAAACGGTACGTGAGTACAACGAAAAGCTGCTGCAGCGCATGCAGACCGTATTGGAAGGTGTGCAGGTGGACGAACAGCGGATCCTCGCAGAGGCCGCAATTTATGCCGACAAGGTTGCCGTGGCCGAGGAGACAGTGCGTTTGCGCAGTCACATCGACCAGCTTCAGGAATTCTTTGAATCCGGTGAAGCGATCGGCCGCAAGATGGACTTTCTTGTGCAAGAGATCAATCGCGAGGCAAATACGATCGGCTCAAAGGCGCAGGATGTGCAGATCGCACGCCGTGTGATCGACATCAAGGCGGAGGTCGAAAAAATCCGCGAGCAGATCCAGAATATCGAATGATCGGAGGCGCTGTATGAAACTGGTCAACATCGGCTTCGGCAATGTGATCCACGCGCAGCGGATCATAGCCATCGTCAGCCCCGATTCTGCCCCCATCAAGCGTATGGTGCAGGAAGGAAGAGAAAAAGGTATGGTGATCGACGCATCTTTCGGGCGAAAGACGCGCGCAGTGATCATCACGGACAGCGACCATATCATTCTTTCCTATCTTACGGCAGAAACGGTCGCCTCACGCGCGGCCGGGGAGGAAAAGTCAGATACAGCGGAGGAAACAAATGCTTGGGAATAATCAGAATGGCCAGGGGCTGCTGGTTGTTCTTTCCGCGCCTTCCGGCTGCGGAAAGGATACAGTGCTTGCTTTGCTTGAAAAATGCATGCCGATCCGGCGTTCCATTTCCATGACAACACGCCCGATCCGTCCCGGCGAGCAGGACGGCGTGGATTATTATTTCGTGGACGAACCGTATTTTCAGCGCATGTTGCAGGAAGATAAAATTCTGGAATACACCCGTTATGCCGGCAATTACTATGGTACGCCGCGCACAGCGGTGGATGAGTGGCTGCATACGGGTGAAACAGTCGTGCTGAAAATCGAGGTAGAGGGCGGCGCCAATGTGCGGCGGCTGTATCCGGACAGTGTGAGCATCTTTCTTGTCCCGCCCGGGATGGCGGTGCTTGAGGATCGCCTTCGTCGGCGCAGCAGCGAATCGGAGGAAGAAATTCAAAGCCGTATGACGATCGCGCGCAGCGAGATGAAGCACGCGCCGCAGTATGACTACATCGTTGTCAATGACCGTCTGGAGGACGCCGTGGAGAACATACGCGGAATCATTCAGGCGGAGAAACATAAAACATGCAGAAGCGCAAATTTATTAAGTGAGGTAATCAATAATGCTGAATCCTGATCTGAGAAATGTACTGAAAAATCACACCAGCCGCTATTCTCTTGTGATTGCCGCGGCCAAAAGAGCCAGAGAAATTTCTGAAGAGGCAGAGGCGAATCATGAGATTATGACGGAAAAACCAGTCAGTATTGCCATTTCCGAGATCATCGACGGCAAATACGTGGTCGTGGAGCCGGAAGAGATCCGGGACATCTGATGGCGGAAAGGGTGGCGTTCGGATGCCGGATTGTATGATCGCGCAGGTTGCGGTGGAAAACACGGCGTTTCATTTCGATATGGAATTCTCTTATCGGATTCCCGTGGAGTTGTCTGCCGCCGCGCGGCCGGGATGCCGTGTGCTTGTCCCGTTCGGAACGTCCGGGGTCAAAAAACGGCAAGGGATGATTTTGGACGTTTGCACGCCGGATTCTGTTCCGCAGGGAACAAAGCTCAAGGCGATCGCCCAGGTGCTCGACAGTGACCCTGTTCTCAATGCGGAGGGGATCCGGATGGTGCGTTTTTTGAAAGAGCGCACTTTCTGCACGCTGTACGAAGCCGTCCGTGCCGTTTTACCGTCCGGGATCGGACGCAGAATCGTTGTGTCCTACTGCGCCGTGCCGGCGCAAGCGCTGCCGCCCGATCGCATTCCGACGGATCAAGAGCGATCCGTCCTTTCCTTTTTGCAATCCAAAAGCGGTTTTGTACGGGAGGAAAAGCTCTGTGCCGAGTGCAAGGTGACCGATGTGTTTCTGCGGTCTATGTGCGGCCGGGGCTTTCTGCTGCGTAATGATGACACAGTGCAAAAAACGGCGGATCTGACGCAAAAATTTGCTGCGTTGAACGAATCCTATTTGCGCGACCCGTCATCGTTCGGTAAGCGGACAGCTAAGCAAAAAAGCGTGATCGATCTGCTTTCTGAAGTTGGTTCCGCTTCGCTCAAAGAGATTTGCTATTATACGGGCGTGACGGCTGCCGTTTGGACAGGGCTTGAAAAGAAAGGTATTCTTTCTGTGTACAGCGCGCCTGTGCTGCGCGATCCGTATGCTGATGCGGCGGCAGATCCGGCGGCTGAACCCATCGCACTTTCGCCGACACAAAAAGAGGCGTTCGACGGACTGCTGCAGCTGTATGCACAGCATGTGCCGAAAGCAGCACTGCTGTACGGTGTGACCGGAAGCGGAAAAACAAAGGTCTACATGAAACTGATCGACCATGTGCTTGCATCCGGCAGGCAGGTGATTCTGATGGTGCCGGAGATCGCGCTCACGCCGCAGACGCTGCGCTTGTTTCACCGGCGGTACGGCAGACGTGTTGCGGTTTTTCACAGCGGTCTGTCCGTCGGCGAACGGCTGGATGCGTGGAAACGGGTGCGTCAGGGGAATGCGGACATCGTCGTCGGTACGCGGTCGGCTGTTTTTGCGCCGTTTTCCAACCTTGGTCTGATATTACTGGACGAAGAGCAGGAAAGTGCGTATAAATCTGAAAGCGCGCCGCGCTATCATGCACGTGACGCTGCAAAATTCCGTTGCGCGGAACACAATGCGTTGCTTGTGCTCGCGTCCGCCACGCCGTCGATTGAAAGCTTTGCCGCGGCAGAAAAGGGACGCTACAGCCTCTTTACGTTGCCCGAGCGGTTCGGTGACGCGCTGCTGCCGGAGGTCGTGACCGTCGATATGATTGCCGAACGAAAACGCGGCAACCGTGCCGAAATCAGCGAAACGCTGCGTCAGGGGCTTGCCGAAACATTGGCCGAAAGGCGGCAGGCAATTTTGCTTATGAACCGCCGCGGATACCAGACTTTTGCTTCCTGTGCCGCGTGCGGACATGTGATCACATGCCCTTCCTGCAGCATTTCTATGACGTATCACCGCGCCAACGGACGGCTGATGTGCCATTATTGCGGATATTCCGCACCTTTTACAGCAGTTTGCCCCTCTTGCGGTCAATCGGCTGTGCAGTACAGCGGCGTGGGAACACAGCGCATCGAGGAGGAAATCTCCGCCTTGCTCCCGCAGGCAAGAATCCTCCGGATGGATACCGATACCACCATGACGCGCTTTGCGCACGAGGACAAACTGCGCAGGTTTGCTTTGCACGAATTTGACATTCTGCTTGGCACACAAATGGTGGCCAAAGGGCTGGACTTTGAAAACGTTACGCTGGTCGGCGTTGTGTCGGTCGACAGCCTTTTATATAACGATGACTATCGCGCACTCGAGCGTACATTTTCCCTGCTGACTCAGGTCGTTGGCCGCTCCGGACGGGGCGCCTTCCGCGGCAAAGCCATTGTGCAGACAACCGTGCCCGAAAACGATGTGATCGCCATGGCGGCAAGGCAGGATTATGAGGAGTTTTACCGCACGGAGATTGAGATTCGGAGGATGTTGATTTATCCGCCTTTTTGCGATCTATGTGTGCTGGTGTTTGTATCGGAGGACGAGCTTTTTGCGCGCGGATGCGCCAAGTTGTTTCTGGATCGGTTGCGTGCGATGGCGGATTCACCGCAATTTTGCGCAGAAAAGCTGATCGTTCTCGGCCCCGCTCCGGCAAAAGTAGTTAAAGTCAGCGACCGGTATCGTTACCGTTTGATTTTAAAATGCAGAAATTCTGCCCGGTTTCGGCAGATGCTGTCTTCCTTGCTGAAAAGTTGCGGAAACGACAAGCGTTTTGCTAAGGTCAGCATAACAGCCGACATCAATCCGGAAAGCATTTTATAAAGAACAGAGAGGCGTCTTATATGAGTTACAGAGAAATCGTCAAAATAGGTGATCCGATTTTAAACAAGAAAAGCCGCAAGGTTGAAAAGTTTGACGACAAACTGTCCCGGCTGATCGACGACATGAAAGAAACCATGTACAAGGCGGAAGGCGTTGGCTTAGCTGCTGTGCAGGTTGGTGTGCTGCGCCGGGTTGTGGTGATGGGTGTGGGCGACGGTTTTCTGGAACTGGTCAATCCTGAAATTATCTCCTGCGAAGGTGAGCAGAAAGAGCAGGAAGGCTGCCTGTCGCTTCCCGGCGAATACGATACGACGGTGCGCCCTGCCGTGGTTAAGGTGCAGGCGCAGGATCGTACCGGGAAGTGGCATATTTATAAGGGAACCGAGTTGAAAGCTCGATGCTTCTGCCATGAAATTGATCATCTTGACGGCATACTCTTTACACAAAGGGTCGTGCACGAGGAAAATTCATAATCCATGCATAGGGGTGTAACAATATGCGCGTAGTATTTATGGGAACACCGGAGTTTTCCGTGCCGTGCTTGCGGCAGCTGATCGCCGACGGGCACAAGGTCACCGGTGTATTCACACAGCCGGACAAACCAAAGGGCAGGGGCAACAAGTTGACGCCGCCGCCGGTCAAAGTGTATGCTGAACAGCAGAACATCCCGGTGTTTCAACCGCGGAGTATGCGCGACGGAGAGGCTGTGCGTATTTTGGAGCAGCTGCAGCCGGAGCTGATCGTGGTCACAGCCTTTGGAAAGATCCTGCCGCCGGAGGTGTTGAACTTTCCGAAATACGGCTGCATCAATATCCATGCTTCGCTTCTTCCGCGCTATCGCGGCGCCGCGCCCATCCAATGGTGCGTGCTCAACGGGGAAACGGTTTCCGGTGTGACGTCGATGCAGATGGACGCCGGGCTGGATACAGGCGATATGCTCCTGCAATCGCAGATTTCTGTTACGGAAAATATGACGTCAGGTCAACTGCATGATGCGCTGTCCGAACTCGGTGCACAGGTGCTGTCCGATACGCTCGATGCGCTTTTGCGCGGCGAGCTGCATCCGCAAAAGCAGGACGACAGCCTCTCCAATTATGCACCCATGCTTTCCAAGGAGCTATGCCCAATCGATTTTTCTCTGCCCGCGCAACAGGTGCACAACAGGATCCGCGGTTTGAATCCGTGGCCTTTGGCAACGGTGCAGGTTGGCGACAAGACGATCAAGGTACATGAAAGCGTACTTTGCGCGGATGCGGGCGGCAAAAGCGGCGAAGTGATGCAGAGCGGCAAGCGGCTCGTTGTCAGTTGCGGCGACGGCAAATGCGTCGAGCTTTTGGTCGTGCAGGCACAGGGGAAAAAGGCAATGCGCGCCGCGGATTATCTGCGCGGCAATCCTTTGCCGTCCGGAACGATCCTGCACGGATAAATCCCGGCAATCAGAATGGAATGAGGTGTGTCAGATGGGATTCGGTTATGGGTATGGAATCGACATTTATTATCTGCTGCTCGTTGTGCCCGCTTTTTTGCTGGCACTTTGGGCGCAGGCCAAGGTCAAAGGAACCTATCGCAAAATGTCGGCAGTGCGCAACGCACGCAACCTGACTGGCGCGCAGGCTGCGGCGAGAGTGCTGTATGAACACGGCATTACCAATGTTACAATCGAGCATATTTCCGGTGAGCTGACGGATCATTTTGATCCGCGCTCCAATGTGATCCGATTGTCCGACGGCGTTTATGACAGTTCGAGCGTTGCGGCTGTAGGGATTGCCTGCCACGAGGCAGGACACGCAGTGCAATACGCCAAAAATTACGCGCCCATCCGCTTGCGAAACTCTATTTTGCCTGTGTGCAACATCGGCTCGCGGCTCGGCATTCCGCTCGCGGTCGTCGGGCTTTTCATCTGGGGAACGGTCGGCCGATACCTGTTTTGGACAGGAATTCTGCTGTATAGTCTTGTGGCGCTGTTTCAGCTTGTTACGCTTCCCGTGGAATTTGACGCGAGCCGCCGTGCGCTTGCCGCAATCGACAGCACGGGCATGCTTGCGGGCGAGGAATACAAGGGCGCTAAAAAAGTTCTGACCGCTGCGGCGCTGACTTATGTTGCGGCGCTTGCGGTTTCCCTTGCCAATTTGATGCGACTGATTCTGCGAAACATGAACCGTCGTAGATAAGGGGTTATATCATTGACTGAAAACGGACGAACTTTGGCGTTACAGACGCTGCTGCGGATTGAAAAGGACGGGGCATATTCTAACCTTGCCATCGCTTCCGCACTCAAAGACAGCGCGCTGTCCGGCGCAGAACGGGCGTTTGCCGCCGCATTGGTGCGTACCGTGATCGAGCGGCGCATCACCATTGACTATCAGTTGTCTCTGTATTTAAAAGAGCCGGTGCGAAAGCTCCGGCCGGAGGTTTGTGCCGCGCTGCGAATGGGTGCGGCACAACTGCTGTTTATGGATAAAGTGCCGCATTCCGCGGCTGTCAATGAAACGGTGCGGCTGGTCAAGCAAAATCGCAAAACCGCTTATGCGGCCGGACTTTGCAATGCGGTGCTGCGCAAAATTGCTGCCGCAGGGCTGCAGCTGCCCGAGGGAGACGACGAACGATCGCGCAGTGTACGGTATGCGTGCCCTGTGTGGCTTGTGCGTTTGTGGACGCAGGCGTACGGTGCGCAGACGGCCGAACAAATCATGCGTGATTTTCTGAAGCCTGCACCAATCGCGCTGCGGGTCAATA
>CAMOCU010000043.1 GCA_946610835.1 uncultured Clostridia bacterium
GGCTCCCGCAAATGCACATGCACATCTGCGAAGCCGGGAAAAACAGCAAAATTGTGACAATCCAAACGGCAATCGACGTTTGAGGGGATGGTGAGATCCGTCCGGTTAAAACCGCCGCCGGAAAAGACGTCGCCGCCCGTAAGAAGAATGCCCATCGTCTGTGCTCCTTTCGCCGAAGCAGTAAAAAAGACCCTGCCGCCGCAAGGTCTGAACACACTGCACAAGCCGGGTACGCATCACGCCCCGAAACGTCAAAACCTTGTCGGCATCTCTGTACCGCTCTTAAAAATTCATTGCACATACTATACCACAGTTCCCGCGCATTGTCAAGAAAATGTTGCCCCCGCCGCCAAAAATTCTGCGAAAGCCGCAGGGCGTTTCGGCCGTGTCCGGAGGATTGACGGCACGGGAAAAACATGGTACAATATTCTATACTATTTTAGTATGCGGCCGCGCCGACGAAACGCGCCGCATGCGCGGGAGATTGCTGACATGAAAAAATTTCTTTCCCTCTTTCTCGCCGTATGGATGAGTCTGAACGTCTGTGTGCTTTCGGCCGGCGCCGAGACACAAGCGCCGGAAGCGGACGCCGTTTTTGCCGCCGCAGGCGCGGGCGACGTTGTGGAACTGATCGTTTATGACCTGCTCAAAATCCGCACAGACCCCTTGGCGCGCGTGTGCTACACGATCGAGATTTTCTTCCAGAACCAGTTTTGCAATTACGACGCGTCCAAAACCATCACGTTCTGCGACGTGCAGGGCAATGTGGCCGCTGTGTGCAGGCCGCATGCGGCCGAAAACCGCGTGCTCGACCTGTATACGCCCGACGGCCGCTTCGGCGTGACGCTCGACCCGACCCGCCTGTATTTCCTGACCATTCCCGAAGGCGCTTACACCACGGACGACGGAATCCTCAGCGGCGCGTACAGCGGCGAATACACCGGCGTGTATCTGGCCGGCGCGCAGCCGTTTTACACCGTTCTTTCCCCCGGCATCCGTGAATTTTACGCCCTGCAGTACAATGAAACGCATCTGTACACCGGCCGCCTGCACGTTTCGGGCTGCTACGACACGGCCAAGACGAATCTGCCGTGCATCCGCCTGTACCGCATCGACGGCGACCAGCGGGTTTTGCTGGGCGCGTATTCCATCCGGGAATTCTCCAAAAAAAGCGGCGCGCGCATTGCATTCGACGGCGTGGAGATCGACAAATACAAGTCCTATGTTCTGCGCGTGTGCTTCGGCACGTTCACCGGGCCGCAGAATGTGGTCAACGACAACTTCGACTACCCTGTCAGCGGCAAAAAGCTGCTGAATCTGCGCGAGGATTATCCGGCGCTCGATCTGCTGATCCGATGGTTCGGCGCAGGTCACCGGGTGCTGAAGGCCGTGCTGACCGTGTTGAAAGTTCTCTCTTTCCTGAAGATCATCGACAAGGCGCTGTACAACGACATCGACAAATACATTTCAGATCGGAAGTGACTGCTGTGTGGAACGGCAAAAAGAAAGCGCTCACGTTCAGTTATGACGACGGCGTCACGCAGGATCGGCGGCTGATCGGCATCCTGAACCGTTACGGCCTGCGCGCCACGTTCAACCTGAACAGCGGTCTGTTCGGCGAAGCGCAGTCGTTTTACGACGCGGGCAAAGATGTGACGTTCGGGCATGTGCGCCTGCGCGCATCCGAAATTCCGCGCGTGTATGCCGGGCACGAAATCGCCGTGCATACGCGCACGCATCCGAATCTGCGGGAGCTTGCGGACGATCAGATACGCCGCGAAATCGCGGACGACCGCGCGGCGCTGTCCGCTCTTGCGGGATACGATGTGCGCGGAATGGCGTATCCGGTCGGCTCGCGCGGCGTCGACGCACGCACGCGCCGGATCGCCCGGCAGTGCGGCATTGCCTACGCGCGCTGCACCACCTCCACCCATGCGTTCGATCTGCCGGAAGATCCGCTGTGGCTGTGTCCCACGGTGCGCCACGCCGAATGGGACGCCATGACGGCGCTCGCGGTGCGTTTTTTGGCCATGGAGCCGGACAAGCCGCAGGTTTTTTTCATCTGGGGGCACGCCTACGAGTTCGAGCGCGACGACGATTGGGCGCGGTTCGAGGCGTTCTGCCGGCTGGTCAGCGGACGCGAAGACATCTTTTACGGCACAAACGGCGAAATTTTCCTGTAAAAAAAGCGTAGCAAAATAGACAATTTTTCAGAAAATGAATTGACTTTTTTGGCTTTATCCACTATAATAGATACTGTTCTTTCGGCGATGAACGCATGGGAAGTTCATCGCCACAATTTTTTCCCGGAAAGGTGATGATTCTATGTCCGAAAAGGAGCACATCCAGGAGGAGATCTCCCGCGAAGAAGCTCTGAAATACGTACATCAGGATCGGCGTTATGTGGGCACCAAAGAAACGATCGCCTACATCATGTATGACGCCTCGCAAAGTCTGAACATCAACAAGTACAGCGACCGTTTTCTGTGGGACGTGGTCAAGATCGACTTTACGTTCCTCGCAATCCAGCAGTCTATCGCCGGCGTCTGGGACGTGATCAACGACACTGTCGTGGCGCTGATTGTGGAAAAGACGCGCACGCGTTGGGGCAAGTTCCGCCCGTACATGCTGTTTTTGCAGGTTCCGCTGACGCTGATCGGTCTGTGGACGTGGCTGATCCCCATGATCTTCCCCAACACGGCCGCCGATTATCTGCCGAAATGGATCATGTATTTCGCCATGAGCGTCATTCAGGAAACCGCCACAACATTCACATCCATCGCGGCAACGGGTCTGATGGGGACCATCACGCCGCACCCCTTGGAACGAACGCGGCTCATCACGCAGGCGCAGCTGGTGTCGTCGCTGTTTGAAAATGCGCCGGTTCTGATCTTCGGTGTTCTGTACGATTTAACAATCAACAACAAGACCGGCTGGAACCTGTACCACCTGTTTGCCGGGTTCGGCATTCCGCTGGCGCTGTTCTCCGCCGCATTGGCCATGTTCTTCTTTGTCGTATCGCGCGAACGCGTTATGCAGTCCATCGAAACGCCCAGCATCAAGATGGGTTTGAAGGCCATCTTCAACAACAAGCCCATGATGATCCTGTTCCTGTCCGAATTCCTCGGCAAGTTCAGCGTCGGCAGCGGCATGTCGAACTATTACATCGACGTGCTCGGCGCTTCGAGCTATCAGACGCTCGTGGGTATTCCCGCTTCGCCCGTGTCATACATCAGCTACTCCTTCGTCAAGCCCTTGCGGCGCACATTCTCGACCAAGGCGCTGTGGCTGTTCAACGACTTGTGGACAGACTTCTGCTGGCTGGTGGTGTTCGGCATCGGTACGATCAACAACAACTACCAAAAGAAATTCGTCATGCTGCCGCTGCTGGCGGTGGACGAGGTGTTCCGCATGATGGTCTACGGCCCGAGCAAGGTCATTTACGAAGAGATCCGCAACGAGGCCATGGACTACTGCGAATGGAAGAACGGTTACCGTGCGGAGGCTATGACGGGCGTTGCCAAGGAACTGGTGCTCAAGCTGATGAACGTCGTCAACAAGACCATTACCAATCTCATCATGAAAGAGATCGGCTACATTCAGGGCAACATCGGCAATCAGGCCGAAAGCACCAAATGGTGGATTTTCGCCATGGCGACCGGTATCCCCACAATCACGGGTTTTTTGGGCAACATTCCGAAATTCTTCTATCCCCTGTCCGCCAAAAAGCGTGACGCGATGTACGCGGATCTGCTGCTGCGGCGCAAAGCAATGGCCGAGCGTGTCAGCACCGTATCCGCCGAAGAGCTGGCTGTCATCGGCAGCGCCGAAAGAGCCGGTGAATACATCCATAACACAACCAAAGCATAAAAACAAGGAGCTCGGTTTTTGCCGGGCTCCTTTTCAAAAAAGTTATTCAGGAGAGAACAAGATGAAAAAAAGATTGCTGTGTCTTTTGCTGCTGTGCGGGCTGCTTGCAGGCTGCGGCACACGGGATTATGTGCTGACCGAAAGCAACTTTTTCCTGATTATGACCAACATGCAGTTTTATCCCCAGCAGTATCTCGGCAGCGAGATCGAACTGGACTGCTTTACCTACGCGCTCGAGGATGTGCACGGGCAAAGGTACATCTGCGGCGTGCGCAAATCCTCCGCCGAATACGGCTGCACCTGCGGCAAGGACACGATCATCGGCTTTTTGCTGCAATACGACGGCCAGCTGCCCGAACCGCGCAACCAAAGCACGGACGACGGGGACAAAACGTGGCTTCATCTGCGCGGCCGGCTGGCAGGCGAACAAAAGCAGGATATCGAGATCCACGCCTATCTGCCGGACGGGTCGCAAGATCCCGAAAACACGGAGACGATCTCGTTTCTGTCCTTTCAGGTGGACGACTGGTCGCCCATCGAGGACGCGAGCGGTCTGCAATACTATGTGACAAAATAAGGAGGAGACTATGGCTGCAAAACCAAACACCGTAAACCCCGCACAAAAGAAAAAACAAAGAGCGTTTGAGGGCGTGTGCAAAAGTCTGATCCCCTTCGCGCGCGCCGCCGCCGTGATCGCGAGTGTCGCGCTGCTGCTGTTTCTTACGCCCTTCGTCGGCATTTACAACAAGGATATTCCCGGCATGGAAATCACGGTCGGGGGATTTTCGGCGGCGCTTTGTGCGCTGAGCGGACAATTCACCAACGTTGGCGCGGCCTTCGGCAACATGGATATTTTCAACCATTTTGCGCCCGCACACTGCAAAGTTCTGGCGGCCTGCGCCGCTGCGGCTGCGCTGTGTCTGCTGGCCGCGCTTGTGCTGTGCGTCGTGCTTGCAATCGGCAAAGCGCCCGGACTGCATTCGGCGGCCGCCGTGCTGCAGGCGCTGGCATTCGCCGCGCTGATCGTCAGCTTCGCATTTGCGCTTGCAATGTCCGGCACGCGGCTGCTGCCGGAATATTGCAGCGGCAACCCGGCCTGCTCCGTACGCTCCCTGGCGATCCTGCCCGCACTGGCTGCGTGCGCCGGATGCGCGGTGAACTTCGCCGCCGCCCTGCGCTACCGCAAAGCCAAAAAGAACATCTGACCGACGAAAAAGCACTCCATCGACCCGCGAAAAACCGGCCGCGTCCAATCGGATGAGCCGGTTTTGCTTTGCATATTTTAGGAAGCACTGATTCAATCCGATGCGCACGAAGGAATGGATCTTTTTCCGTCATATTGCACCAAAAATCCTTGCCTTGCGTCAGCAAGCCGGCAGATTTTTTGTACAATCTGCCGAAAAAATCTCTCGTCCCCTCGTACACCCCGATTGAATCAGCGCTTCCTTTACATAATTCAAGGGTTGCCGTCTTTATCGGATTTGATACAGCTTTGCGCCGTGCGGCGGAATTTCGACCGTGAAAGCGTCCTTCTTTTGGCCGGCGTCCGCTTTTTCCCAAATATCCCAAACGCTGTACGCCGTTCCGGGCATCAGCACATCCCGCAGGTCGACGCGCACCTTGCGGCTGCGATCCGCTGTGTTGAACACCGCAAGATATTTGCAGTCCCTGCCGTTCGCCGCCCAAATGATCGTGCCCTTGCCGTTCGTTTCGCTGCGCAGGATCTGCCGTGCGCCTTCGGCCTGCCGATGCATGCGCATATACGCCTCGTTCGTCAGCAGCGACAGCGTGAAGGCGTCGTTTTCCGGCAGATTGCCGCCAAGGAACAGGGGGCTTTTGAAGATGCCCCAAAGCGTCATCATCGTGATCTGCTCGTCGTGCGTGAAGCGCGTATAGCGGTGCACCGGCGGATTGTCGTCGATCGTTTCAATCAGACTGCCCAGCGGCAGCATGTCGCAATCCGGCCAGCTTCCCGGTGCGCTCACACCCTGCCAGAGCAGGCATTTGTCAAACATTTCGTACAGCTTTTCCCACTCGTCCCAAAAGTCGCCTGTCATGCGCCACAGGTTGGCGTTTTTGCGCAGATGCTCCGTCTTTTCCCGCAGCGCAGGCCCGGGCGACAGCGACAGCACGATGTCCCGGCCGCAGCGGTCGATGGCGCTGCGCAGCATTTCGATTTCGTAATCCGCCGTGTACGGATTGTCCCACTTGCGGAATTCCGTGACGCAAATGTCGTCGCACTTGATGTAATCCACGCCCCACGACGCATACAGCGCAATCACGGAATCATAATACTTCTGCGAATCCTCGCCGGGCAGCGTGCCGTACATGTCCGTATTCCACGAGCAAACGGAAAACGGATGCGCAATCTCGCGGCAGTTTGCGCCGCTGCCGAGGATGGGACACGCCTGCGCGGCCGCCTGACGCGGAACGCCGCGCATCATGTGGATACCGAACTTTAATCCCAGCGAATGCACATAATCCGCAATGGGTTTGAATCCCTTGCCGCCCGCAGCACTCGGAAAACGGGTTTCCGCCGGGAGCAGACGGCCGTATGCATCCATGGCCAGCGGCGTAAATTTGTCGTAATGATGCCCCTTGCCGGCGGCGTTCGGCGCATACCATTGGATGTCGCAAACCACGTACTCCCATCCGTAATCCTTGAGATGTTCGGCCATATATGCCGCGTTGGCGCGCAGCTCCGATTCTGTGATTCCCGCGCCGAAACAGTCCCAGCTGTTCCAGCCCAGCGGCGGCGTCTTTGCCCATTTTTGGAATGTGTACATACGCATGATCTCCTTTGACTTTCTTTTAACCGCACCGCACAATCCGCGGCGCGCACCTTGCTTGAATCCGATTTCGTCATGCTGCGCCAAAATCTCTTGACCTGTGTCAGCAATCCTTCCATCGTTTTATACAACCTGACGAATCCTCTTTCTTCGCCATCCGCACGTCTGCATTGTGCGGGATTGCTTGAAAAAAGCATACCACACGTGCGCACACTTTGCAAGAAGTTGTTGACATTTTTCCGAATTCATTATACCATTATATTCAGGAAGGACGGGATTGTCATGTGGGACACACTCAAACAACAGGTGCTCGAAGCCAACCTTTTGCTACCGCGGTACGGGCTGGTCACGCTGACCTGGGGCAACGTCAGCGCGGCGGATCGCCGGCACGGCGTGATGGTCATCAAACCCAGCGGGGTGGCGTATGACGAAATGACGGCGCAGGATATGGTCGTCGTTTCTTTGGAAACGGGCGAGGTGGTGGAAGGACGCCGCCGCCCCTCCAGCGACACGCCCACGCACCTTGTGCTGTACCGCGCGTTTGCGCAGATCGGCAGCGTGGTACACACGCATTCCCGCTTTGCGACCGTCTTTGCGCAGGCGCGGCGCGGCATTCCTCCGCTCGGCACGACTCATGCCGACACGTTTTACGGCGAAGTCCCCTGCTCGCGCATGCTCACCGCGCAGGAAATCGCTGAAAATTACGAGGAACAAACCGGCCGTGTGCTTGTTGAAACGATCCGCGGCGCCGA
>CAMOCU010000044.1 GCA_946610835.1 uncultured Clostridia bacterium
TGACGATCAGCTTGTGCTGCAGCGTCGGGCACTTCGGCGCGGCGAGATCGACCTGATGCGCTGTGTCGCCGTCCGCCGTGCAGAGCACCGCGGTAACGCCCGCTTTGTTGAAACGGTATTCAAAATCATGCTCCTGCAGCTGATTGGTGGCAGGAATAGCGATTGCACCGAGCTTGTTCAGCCCCATCATGGCGAACCAGAACTGGTAGTGCCGCTTGAGCACCAGCAGCACGCGGTCGCCCTTTTGGATGCCGAGGGATTTGAAATAGTTCGCACATTGTGCGGACGCCTTTTTGATGTCGCGGAAGGTGAAGCGGCGTTCGGTTTTGTCGCGGGAGATGTGCAGCATGGCGAGTTTTTCCGGCTCGCGCGCCGCCAGCGCGTCCACAAGATCGAACGCAAAGTTGAACCGTTCCGTATTTTTAAATGTGATGGAAAGGGGCGTGCCCTTGTCGTTTTCCATCACGTCGATATATTTTTGCCAGATGCGCTCTTTGGTGTCGCGCTCGCGAATGATCGGCTTTTCTTCGACCGTGCCGCTGTGCGTCAGTTCCGGGATCGGCTCGCCGGATGGATTGAGCACGATGGCGTAGAACAGACAATCCTGACCGCCGACAGCAATCATGCCGTGCGGCATGTCGCTGTTGAAGTAAATACTATCGCCCGGGCCGAGCGTTTCCTTGTGTTCGCCGACCTGCACGGTGAGCTTGCCCTCAATGACGATGTCCAGCTCCTGCCCGGCGTGGGTTGTCAGTTCAATGTCGCGCAGCTGCGCTCTTTCATCGTAAACACTGCGCACCAGCAGGGGATCCGCGATACGGTTCTGGAACGCGTAGGCGAGATTATAATACGTCATGCCGTGCGCGTTGGCGACTTTTTGACCCTTTCCGGAGCGGGTCACGGTATAGGACGTGAGCGTGGGGCTCTGGCCTTCGATAATATCTGTGACGTCCACACCCAGCGCCATGGCGCAGCGGTACAGAAAAGCAAAGTTCAGATCGCTTTTGCCATCCTCGCAGCGCAGGTACTCTTCCTCGGAGACGCCGGTTTTTTCCGCCATGACAGCGACTTCGACACCTTCGATCTCACGCAGAGCGCGGATACGCCCCGCCATCTCCTGAATTTTAAAATCCAGACCTGTCATTTGACTCATTGTACATACACTCCATTCCGGGACGAAAAAAAGCTCGTCCCAAAGATGATGACTTTGAGACGAGCACAATCTTCTGCACCCGCGGTACCACTCAAATTGCGGATCGCTCCGCCACTCTCAGGGTCTGGCAACCCCTATGCATTCACGCAGCCATAACGGGGAGGGTCTACTCACGCGGCGCTTTCTTCCTCCCGGCTCGGAAGCTACAACCCAAAAACGGTGTCTGCCGGCATTTCACCATCCGCCGGCTCTCTGCGAGGCCTGTTTTTGCGCCCTCTTCGTCAACGCCTTTAAAGTGAATCCATTGTAGCACGGTCGAAAACGGATGTCAAGAGTTTTTTGATTATAAAATCGGTTTGTTGGACGTCAGGAATGTGTAGCGCTCATGGATCGTGCAGCGGCCGTGATCGAGATTGTATCCGCCGTGGTCGGTGGTGATGAGCACAAGCCAGTCTTCCTGATCGTATGTTTCGCGCGCGCGCAGCGTGCGGAGAATCTGTATGCCGCTGTTTTCGGCGTCGGCAAAGGCTTTGGCATATTTTTTGTTCCATGCGCCGAAGCCGGAGGAGTGTCCTTCGTGATCGGTGTACTCGAGAATGGAGAAGATGAAATCCGTGCAGTCTTTTTGCGCCAGATCCTTCAGAACATTGTCCAGCGTGCCCGCGTCGTCGTCCGCATGTACAAAGTGTGTGTTGATGTTGTTTTCCTCCACATATTTTTTCTCGGGATAATATGTGGTGAGCGGATGGCTGAAATGGCCGCTCCAGGAGATATAAAACGCAGAACTGTCGACTGTACCGTTCTGCACGAGCGTGGTCAGCAGCGTCAGATGGTCGTTGGATTTCGGCTGTCCGTTGTTGCGGATGCCGTGCACGTCCGCCCATTCTCCGGTGAGCATCGAACACCAGCCGGGCGCGGTGGACGTGGCTTGCGTGTTGAGCGCCGGATAGTTGACGCCTCCGCAGTAGGTCAGGATCGTCTGGCCGCCGTTTTCAGTGAGATTGAGGATCGCGCTTGTTTCGGCGGATTCAGCCAGCGCAAGCGTATCTGCGCGGCAGCCGTCGTAGCCGATCACCAGCACCTTCTTTTCTTTTCCGTCGGGGGAGGGCGTGGTCAGATGGTCGCGGATCATGGAGTACACCTTGGTCTGGGGCAGCGCGTCTTCCATGGCGTTGGAAAAAATATCCATATTCCGGACACGGTCGGTGTATTTTTCGGGCGTGTCCCAGCTGTTGGTGCCGACCAAAGAGCCGGTTACCATCAGAAAAAAGGTAACGATGGTTGCAATAATACGTTGTACGATCAGATTCATGGTTTACATCCTTTCAAAGTGTGTTTGCAGAAAATGCGGCGTTTCTTCAGATGGCGATTTTGACGACGATTTTGGTCACGCGCCTGTCCTTTCCGGTATACAGGCAAGGCATATGCGCATCCTGCGGCAAAAGCAGTGCGCCGACGCCCGCAGGCAAAACGGCCTCGGTCACGATTTCGCCCGTGTAAAAAGCGATGTCGCCGCCTTTGGAATATTCCTCGCTTGTCTCGTGCAGCGCATCACCCAGCGGCGCCCAGCCGATGGCCTCCTCGCCGGAAAGCACGACTTGCAGGTCGGCGTATTTCCGATGCGCTTCAAATTGCGCGCCCTCGCGATCACGCGCGTCATATGTAGAGATATTGGCGAAGATCCGATCGCCGTCGATGGTGTAGCTGCCGTCCGGCTTCGGCGCGTCAAGGCACTTCCGGACGAATTCCAAAGCGCTGTCCAGTCCCGGCAGAACGGATGTGTATTGCGAAAAATCAGAAATGGTATCGAGGATCATGCTTGGCTCTCCTTGTTTCTTTTTTTCATTGCCGCTGTGGGGTCAGAATAAAAATCAATGCCGTCGATGGGTTTCGGATGGCGCACGGCGCGGATCCAGAAAAAGACCAGCAGAAACAGGCACACGCACGCGAGCGCAATGCTCAGTATTTGGGACACACGCAGTGCGCCGATGTACAGGCTGTCTGTACGCAGCCCTTCCACAAACGCCCGCTCCGCACCGTACCACACGCCGTAAGCGAGGAACATCTGGCCGCTGAATTTACGCATCTTGCGGCAGAGAATGTACAGCACCAGCACACCCAGCAGGCACCACAGCGATTCGTACAGAAACGTCGGATGCACATACGCCTTATCCTGCAGTGTGCCGGCCTGCACATGGATTCCGCGTGCTTCAAAATCGGCCTGATGCAGCAGTATGTACCGCATGGTCTTTTCGCTCCACATGCCCCACGGCAGATCGGTGTTGACGCCGAATGCCTCCTGATTGGCAAAATTGCCCCAGCGGCCGATGCCCTGCCCGACCAGCAGGGAAATGCCTGCGCAATCCAGCAGATTCAGAAAGTTCAGCTTGCGCACGCGGCAGGTGACAAACGCTGCCGTCAGCCCGCCGATGATACCGCCGTAAATGGCCAGCCCGCCGTGCCAGATCCGCAGGATCTCCAGCGGATCGGCGGCATAGCTTTTCCATTCAAACGCGCAGTAATACAGCCGCGCGCAGAGAATGCCGAATACCGTGCCGTAAATCAGCACGTCCATCATTTTGTCCAGACTCATTTTCCATGTGTATGCGATCCGTCCGCCCAGCAGCGCCGCAAGGACAAAGCCGAACGCAATGATTGCGCCGTACCAGTGGATGGTGAACGAATGGCCGAACAGTTCAAATTGCGCCAGAACGGAGCTGACAGGGATCGCGCGGGACAGCCCTTTGAAATATACATCTACCTGATCCATATCAGCCCTCCGCGCCGGCAGGGAGGATAACGGACAGCGCCGTGCTGTCTTCCTCCAGAATTTCGCCCAGACGTGCGTTGACATCCCCGAGTGTAACCGTTCGGCACAGTTCGAGCGCGTCAAACAGGCTGTTTCCGGCAAAAAATGTTTGCGCCATCTCCACCGCAAGATCATCCACGTCGTTAAAGCGCATAATCATCCGGCCGTACAGCTTACGCCGCGCCTGTTCGAAGCTTTGCGCGTCGATGCCGGTTTTGCGGATTGCGGCAATGGCACTGCGGATCTCTTCGGCTGCGCGAAGCGGATCGGCGGACTCACCGGTAAATTCACAGTCTGCATACCCGAATCCGTAAAAATACTGACTGCCGAAGCCGGTGTTGATCAGATTTTCCTCCAGCAGATGCGTATACAGTGCGGAAGCGCGTCCCGCAATGGCTTCGAGCGCGATCTCGGTGCAGAGGATCTCTTTGGCTGAACGCTCGGGCGAGGGGATGCGCTCTTTATATCCGAGTGCAAAGGACGGCGTGCTTACGGGCAGGCGCTCCTCGATATACGTTTGTTTCGGCTCGCACGGCTCCGGAACGTATTCGCGCTGCGCCATTTTACCTTCCGTCGGCCGGAGCATTCTGTCAGCGACCTCCAGCACATCCTCTGCTGTTGCGCCGCCTGCGACGCACAGTACCATGTTGTGCAGGTTGTAAAAGTTGCGGTAACAGCCGTACAGCAGGTCAGCGGAGATTTGCGCAATCGTCTGTTCCGTTCCGGCAATGTCGATGCGCACGGGATGGTGGTGATACAGCGCGCGCAGCAGGTTGAATTCGACCTCCCAGTCGGCGGAATCGCGGTACATGCGAATCTCCTGGCCGATGATGCCCTGCTCTTTGCGGACGGTTTCCTCCGTGAAGTAGGGAGACTGGACGAAATCAAGCAGAATTTCCAGATTCTCTTTGAAGTTGGATGCGGCGGAGAAGAGATACGCCGTCATGTCAAAGGATGTGAAGGCGTTGGCGCTGGCACCGGTTTTGGCAAAACGCTCAAAAGCATCCAAATCTTCGCTCTCAAAAAGCTTGTGCTCCAAAAAGTGCGCTGTGCCCTCCGGAATAACGGCGAAGGAACCGTCGCTCTGTTCGATGCGCGTGTCAATGGAGCCGTATTTGGTTGCAAACAGCGCGAAGCTGCTCTTGTATCCTTCCTTATGCAGTACACGGATCGTCAGCCCGGACGGGTGACGGATCTCGCGGAAGCTTTCGCCCAGCAGAGCGTCGGCATACAATGTGTCATGCATGATCGTTTTCCCCCGTTCCTGCAAGCATAAAGACCGTGTCCAGCGTCATTTTTTCGGCGGCGGGACGAATCTGTTCGAGCTGCACGGCCGCATATTCGCGGATGCGCTGCTCCGGCGTTTTGAGTGACGGACGGAACATTTGCTGCACGTACCAGCTGCACAGCATGTCCGGTGCGTCGTTGTAACTGCGGATCGAATCGCACAGCGAGCGAATGGAACTGTTGAACATCTCTTGCGTGAACTGTCCGGTGCGCATTTCCTCGAGCTGGGCAAGGATCGCCTCGCGCGCTTTATCCTCGTTTTCTGTTTCGATGCCGCTGGCTACAAGCAGGATGCCCTTGTCACGGTTCAGACGCGCACGGCAGTAGTAACAAAGACTCATTTTTTCACGCACAACAGAGAAAAGTTTGGAATATGTGCCGCCGCCGAAAATATCGGTCATGACGGAAATTGCCGGATCCATGTCGTCCGCATTCGTCATTCCGCAGCGAAAGCCCAGCACGAGCGTACCCTGCATGAGCGCCTGCGTTTCGCGAACGGTTTTGACCTCTTGCGCATCGGGGATGAAACAGGTGTGCAGCGGCGCGACATGACGTTCGATCGGCGCGAACCGGCTGCGCAGAAGCGACTCCACCTGTTCCGCACCGCCCCCGGCGCACAGCGTGACCTGAATCGTTGCGCTGTCCAGCACTTCGCGCCACGCGGCATATACGCGCTCGCCGGTCAGGGAGCGGATCTGCGCCTCGGTGCCGTATCGGTTGCGGCCAAACGGTTCGTCCGCACACATGATCTCCTGGCAGCGGCGGCGGGCATACACGCCCTTGTCGTCGTCTTCGGAGCGCATGCGTTCGAGCAGCAGGCGCTTTTCAGCTTCCACATTCTGTTCGGGAAAGCACCCGTCTGCATTCAAATTCGGCGCGAACAGCAAATCGCACAAAAGCTTTGCTGCCTCGGCGGTGATGCTCTCGCCGCCCAGCGCAAAGCGGTCGTCAATGGTGTTGATGGTCAGCTCCAGAATCTGAACCTCGCCCATTTTGCGCACGCCGGCGCCCAAGGCCGCGCCGTACAGCGTGTCCAGATGCCCGCTCAGCGTCCGAAAATCGGAATACTCCCGGCACGAACGCCGCAGCAGAAACGGCAGCAGCGCCCGTGCGGCAATATCGCCCTCGAGCGGCAGCGCCATGCTGACAATGAGCCGGTTGGTTTTAAAACGGCCGGTCTGCACGGCGCAAAGCCGTACGCCGTCCGCGATGGGAATCAGGATCGGATCAGCCATATATCCAATACCTCCTTTTGGTTCCTTGAATACAATGTTATATGGATATATTATTATACATCTATCCCGCGGTAAATTCAAGGTACATTTTGCTTGAGTTTCCGTATGACCGCAAACAAAGAATAAAATGAGGACAAAACCTTTGATATGGTATAATTAAGTCGTCCAAAACCAAAACATACCTAAGGAAGCGCTGATTCAATCCGATGCGCACGACGGAACGGATCTTTTTTCGTCATATTGCGCCAAAAATCCTTGCCTTGCGTCAGCAAGCCGGCAGATTTTTTGTACAATCTGCCGAAAAAATCTCTCGCCCCCTCGCACACCCCGATTTAATCAGCGCTTCCCTAAACAAAAAGGTACCGTAAAGAAAGGGTGCAAACGATGCAATTGCAAATGGAGCGTGCGTCATCGCCCTGCACATTGAACATTCGTGTCGGCGAAAACGAAACGCTTGTACTCCGGCTTGTTGCCAGCGCAAAAACAGAAAAAAGGAATACGGTATTTTTTCCTCCGGCGGGCAACAGCAATCGGATATTTATATTTACCGCATCACCCGTACAGCGGAGGATGTACAGTCCGTACATAATGTAGCGGACGAAAAAGAACGCCAATCGGTATTCGACCGCTTTGTCGAGTTTCTCGGCGATCACGAGCATAATGAATAGAACACGCACCGCCTGCAAATACGCTGTTCATGCGTTTGCAGGCGGTTTTTTGAAAAATATTTTCTGCTCCATTCTGCTTTCAATTCCCGAGCAAGTAAATAAACCAGAAGTCAACAGCTTGAACTCCGGTATAAAAAGCAAACCTCGTAAGCGCAAAAGCCTCCGCCGTCTTTTACAGTCTCGCCGAAACCGCGAAAGCGAACAAACGAAATATTGAAGAATATTTTACGGAAATCCTCTCTCAAAAACACAGATTTGT